>NZ_JBWZQN010000050.1:0-26152 GCF_056724605.1 Prolinoborus fasciculus
ACTCTTCAGTTTAATACTATGTAGTGCCTTAAAGGGCACCAATCTTGGCTCATCAATTTTCTGACAAATATTTCTCAAATAAACTTCGAGTAATTTCTACCATCAATCAATGAAAATAATTTCGATCGATCAACCAGTAAAAATCCACACAAGTTGTTCTTCATAATCTCTTAATGATCTTCTTGCTAATTCGTCATCAGCAAGCTAGGTCGGCTATATTACTCCCTATCTCTAGAAAGTCAACCAGTAATTCAGATTATTTTTAAACTTATCAAATAAAACCCAACTCAATCAAACTTAACTAAGTCACTGTTTTATCAGAAGTTTTAATCTTCATCACCGCCGATGGATGTGCATTCTACAGCATTTCAGAGCCCTTGCAACACTTCTTGCAAAGATTTTTTATCGTGTGTTTATTTTTCAAACCAATAAAAATATAAGTAATTGTTATATATAGTTAATTTATTTTCATTATTTTTGAATTTTATTGAGCACCTTCAACAAAACCTACCCACTAAATCAATAAGATATTGTTTTATTTTAATTTAAATTATAAAAATCTTTATTACATGACTTATATCGTTCAATTCACATTCTATTCTTGTTTGATTCTTCAGCAATCTGGCGTTTATATACACAAAACTTGTTTTATTGGGTCTTCTTCCAATATACATAGGCCCGATTTAAATATGAAAAAATTGATTGCAACCCTAAAAATTAAAAAAGCCACTGCTATTTAGCAATGGCTTTTGGAATATTAAGCAACAATTAGAATTTCATACTGACACGTGCCCAGTAATTACGTCCCATATTATTAAACTGCTCGGTTGCTGGTAAACCTGTCCCGGAAGCACCCATTTTATTTAAGTGCTCGGTATAAGTCCGGTCTAGAACATTATCGACTCCGACTGATACATCCACGCTATCCATAACATGGTAGCTACCGTTTAAAGACAAAATACCAAAGCCTGCGCTCTGCTTGTTGTCATAACCCACAATATTACCTTCGTTAAGACTGATCCGGTTTTGACCATCTACTACACGCCATAGCAATCCAAAATTATATTTGTCTTGAACATAGCGCAAGTTAACACGGGCTTCTAAAGGAGAGATTTGTGGTAACGGCGTATTATCTGTGGTGTTTTCACCCCAGGCATACATGGCGCTGATATCGGCCTGCAGGCGGTCAGTAAACTGGTAACCAATTCCAGCTTCTGCACCAGCGATAATGGCATCGACATTACGGGTATGTGCTTCGAGCATTCCCATCATGCCAGTAGGTTTATATGTCGTTAACACATAATCATTAATCAAACCTGCGTATGCGGATGCCCATGAGTTGAAATGACCATGCTCATGTTGATAACCAAAATCTAGCTGTAATGTCTTTTCAATATCAATATTGGCAAAAGTATTGACGTTATCATTTCCCGTTTTAGGACTGAATAATTCCCAGTAATCCGGCATACGCTCGACATAACCCAGGCCAATATAGGTCTTGCCATCGTCATGATCGGGATGATGATTTTCAAAACGAATAAAAGCACTCGGTAAAGTTTCATTGCGTTCCTGTTGAGATTGAACAGCGTCTACATTGACCTGATCAAGACGAACACCAGACACCAGCTTATTGTTATCACTAAGCTGATAACTCAATTCTCCAAAAACCCCCACAGACTGGAATTGCATATCTTTAGTACGCGGCTGAGTTTGATACGGCGTCATCAGACTTCCATTACGTTTAGTATGTTCGTTATTCTGACTATCGATACCAGTAATCAGCTGCAATTTATCCCACTCATTGGTCATTGCCATACGCGCGTTCAATGTTTTACGTGTCACATTGGTCGCCATTGGCATACTCATCATTCCTCCAGGCTGGAACTCGCGCAAACTAAAATTATCCATGACATGATCATTAAAGTTGTAGTTCACTTGTGCTTCTATCTTTTGGATCACATCCGTGACGTTGTGCTTTTCCACACGTAAACCCAGACTTTCGCGTGCGAACTTGGAACCATCCATTGCACGGCCAGCATAAACCGCTTCACCATCCGCCTTACCACCCGTCAGCTCTACCCAGGTATCCTCATCCGGTGTCCAACCTAATGCGACATCCGCATTCCAGCGCTCCCAATCTGAAGGCACAGTGGTTCCATCACCATCTTGATAACTATTCGATACCGAACGATTGGTATTGAGTCGGACATATTTCTGATCATCGCCTGCTGCAACTTCGACATTATGATCAAGACGTCCGAAAGAACCCATCAAGACACTGGCCTGACCGCGATAGTTTTGATCTTGATCAAACTGTTCCGGTGTACGTTCGAAAATCACCGTTGCCGCAGAGCCAGTATTGGCATATTGAACCGTCTGCGGGCCTTTAATCACCGAAATACGGTCATAGCTTTCCGGAGAAATATAAGAGGTCGGCGAATCCATACGACTTGGACAGGCGCCCAGGTTTTCGGTGCCATCAGTCAGGATTTTTATCCTTGAACCAAACATGCCACGGAAAGTGACATCACCATTGGTGCCGGCACCGCTATTGACCGAACTAAAGCCGACAATACTTTGCAAATAATCCGCACCATCACTGGCAGGAATCGGTTGAATCGGCTGTTTTGGATCAGCGCGGACAATCAGCCCATTGGCATCATTACCTGATGCTGACGTCACCACAATCGGGGCAAATTTCTGAACCGGCATGGCGTCATTGGCCATCACTATCGAAGAATAACAAGCAACACAAATCGCAGCCGCAAGTGGCTGTAAAGAAAATTTAGGCTGAGCCATTTCTCTATCTCACTAAATACATAAATTAGGCACGGCTTGAGTCAATACCAACCCAAGCTGAAAAATGCAGATTTATGCAGGCAGTGGTGGCGCTCGCCCCTGAGGAATTAAGAAGAGTTGCTGAAGGACAAACCAGACATGCTTAAAGGTTTTTTGATAGGCAATTAAACGGACATGAATCCGATCAAGAACCTGTTTGATGTCTAGATCTGGTGGTAAGACTAAATTGGCATGAACCTTACAGTACTGACACTGATGATTGGCATCATGATGATCATGTTGAAGATGATCAGATTGGATAAGGTGACTATGCTCGCCAGCGCTATGCTGCGCATGAGCATCTGTCGCGATAAAAAGCGCACGCGTGATGGTTTCACAGACCGGAGCAACCTGATATTGCTTCGGTAACAAAGGCTGTAAAAATACAGCAATCTGTAGAAACACAGCTGCAAATGCAAATAGCAGCCCCGCGCGTAAAAACACAGGCTATTCCTAAAACATGCTTATGTTGATTATAACAAAGCCCAATCAGAATTGGGCTTTGCTAGACCATTTAAATAAACTTTAAAATGATCCTAGCGTTTCACTGCCACCTTGTCTTTATTACGCTGGCGAACCAGTTTTTCCACTTTTTCACGTGCACGTTGACGTTTTAATGGCGATAAATAATCGACAAATAATTTGCCATTTAAGTGATCCATTTCATGTTGGATACACACAGCGAGAAGTCCGTCAGCATCGAGCTCAAATGCTTGACCTTCCAGATTAATTGCCTCAATTTTTACGCGTGACGGACGATCAACTTTATCGTATATTTGAGGAACTGATAGACAGCCTTCTTCGTAGGGCTGCGTTTCTTCAGTCAATGGTGTGATTTTGGGGTTAATAAACACCATCGGTTGATCTTTATTTTCAGACAGATCCATAACAATCAGCTGAATATGACGATCCACCTGAGTCGCGGCAAGTCCGATACCTGGTGCTTCATACATGGTTTCAAACATATCCGCAGCGAGCTGACGAATTTCATCAGTCACTTCTTCGACAGGTTGTGCAATGGTACGAAGACGGGGATCCGGGAAACTTAAAATAGGTAATAAGGCCATACTGCGTCCTCAATTATGCCATTGATCAAAAAACCAAATGAAGGGAATGCTTCATCAAAAAAATGTGTGTAAGATCGTTATTATAACGCAACTACGCACATAATTTTAGGAATTATGATAATGAAAAAGGTTTTGAAGGGCATGCCATTTTTTAGTGCCTTGGGGTTTAAAAATCAGATGCTGGCACTTGCCGTTTGTGTCGGCGTCAGTATGGGGACCATTCATTCTGCCGAGGCAGCACCTGCACGCAACGTCAATCCACCGGCATTAAAAGCCAATGCACCGAACGTTTATGTGGTGAAAAAAGGCGATACGCTTTGGGATATCTCGAAACGCTTCCTGAAAAATCCGGTACGTTGGCCGGAAATCTGGGCCAGTAATAAGCACGTGAAAAATCCACACTGGATTTTCCCTGGCGACCGCCTGCTGATGTGTGATTACCAAGGCCGTCCGATTATTGGTAAAGACGAAGGTGATGGTTGTGAAGGTATTATCAGCCGCTATCTTGGCAGTACTTCTCTGCAACCCCAGATTCGTGTTGAATCTTTAAATAATACGATTCCCGTGATTCCGCTTGAACATATTAAGCAGTGGCTGGAACGCTATACCCTTCTGGCACCTGATTCAGTTCAGGGCACACCCTACATTCTCGGAACTGCAGATCAGCGCGTACTGGCTGGCAAAGGCCAGAAAGTTTATGCACGTGGTCACGGTCTGGTAGTTGGCCAACGCTATGCGGTGTATCGTGAAGCGGAACCGTATGTATTTACGGATGCAAACGGCAAGAAATATACGGCTGCACTGGAGCTGCAACAGGTGGCATCTGGTATTGCAGTTCGTGGCGAAGGTGATGTGACCACACTTGAACTGACAGATAGTTACAATGCTGAAGTACGTCGCGGTGACCGCGTACTCGCAGAATACGATCCGATGTTACCGACGCTGTTCTATCCAACCAATGCAGAAAATATTGCTGCCGGTGGTCAGATTGTGCGTGTATTGGGGTCGATTGGTACAGCAGCACGTCATAGTGTCGTCACCATTGACCGTGGTACGGCACATGGGGTTCAGACGGGTCATGTCTTTAGCGTGAATCAAAAAGGTGAAGTGGTGACTGATCCGAAAACCAAAGAACGGGTGCAATTGCCGGGCGAGCGTATTGGTCAGGTCATGGTATTTAAAACCTTCGATCAATTGAGCTACGCTTATGTGCTGGAAAGTGAATTACCAATCAAGGTTGGTGCCAACATTCAGCCGCCACTATTAGAAGACTAAGCTTTTAAACGGGATGATGTGGATTGATCGGCATCATCCCTCCTGTTTGAACTCATACCCATAATAAGAAGACACCGAAATAGGTCTCACCATGTTGAATACATTGTCGACAGCGCAAATCCATGCCATTACGCTGTGGTATTTACTGCAACACTCCCTCAGCAGCTTTTATAAAATCAGTCAGCATTATGCAGACCTCGCCCATGCAATTGATGGTTCTCAAACCGAAACCTGGCGCAAGTTGGGCATTCATAAAAACCACATTCAGCGCCTGCAAGATTTCCAGTCAAGTGAGTCGCAGCTCCATTTTCAGCGCAGTCTTGAGCAGATCCAGTTGCACAGTGACTTTGTGCTTTTACATACAGATGCCGAATATCCACAGCAACTGAGCCATTATGCGCATAAGCCGCCAATCCTGTTCGGGCAAGGGCATGCAGATCAATTGCTGCAACCGCAAATCGCGATTGTGGGGAGTCGCAAGCCCAGTCTGCACGGCCGGCAAGTCGCTTATGACTTTGCTTTTTATTTGAGTGAACAGGGTTTTTATATTAATAGTGGCCTGGCACAAGGGATTGATGAAGCCGCACATCAGGCCGCATTACAACATCGGCGAACGATTGCAGTGATGGGCACAGGCATTGAACAGACCTACCCTGCTGCCCATCAAACACTACGTCAGCAAATCATCGAACATGGAGGTACGGTCATTACTGAGTTTTTGCCATTTACTCCCCCCTTACAGCAGCATTTTCCACGGCGTAACCGAATTGTCAGTGGCTTAAGCCTCGGGGTGATTGTGGCAGAAGCCGCCTTGAAAAGCGGTTCATTGCTGACCGCACAATGGGCAGCGGAACAAGGCAAGACCACATTCGCCATCCCGGGGCATATTTACAGTGAACATCACCAGGGCTGTCACCAACTGATTCGTGAAGGTGCGATTCTGATTGACCATCCACAGCAGGTCATCGAAGAACTGGCGCTGGCCACGCAATGGCAAGCTTTGGAAAACACCACCAAAACGAAAGTTATTGAAGCAACATCACAGCAAATTCCACCGCATCTGCTCAGTCTGTATAATCAGCTGGACTGGGTGGGACAGAGTTTGGATCAACTGGGAACGCAGGTTCAGCAAGAGGTATCTGCTTTGACCAGCCAACTCATGGAACTGGAGTTACTCGGTTTTTGTACCCAGCAAGCCGGCCTCTATCTACGTTGTCGGATTCTCAAATAAGGTTCACAATAGCGCTTTGTTGTTTGATATAAGGTATCCACATGATCACTACCTCTGTTGCCGAAGCAGCAGCATGGCTTAAAGATGGACAAGTCTTGGCATATCCTACAGAGGCTGTTTGGGGCTTGGGTTGCGACCCCTATAATGAACAGGCATTTCATCAGATTTTAGAATTAAAACAGCGCCCGATTGAAAAAGGCGTGATTCTGCTGGCAGCTCATCTTTCACAGGTAGAACATCTGTTGCAGGATTTAAGCGAAGAAATGCGTGAAAAAGTGATTGAATCCTGGAACCATGACAGACCTGCTGATCGCGCGACCACCTGGTTACTTCCTGCAAATAAAGACATTCCTGACTGGATTAAAGGTCATCATCCTAAAGTAGCCGTACGTGTAACCACTCACCCACTCTGTGTGGCACTGTGTCAGGCCTTTGGCGGTTTTATCGTTTCGACCAGTGCCAACCCTGCCGGCATGGAACCTGCCCGCTCACTTCAGGATGCGATCCGCTATTTTGACCAGAACCTGAATTATCTAAATGGTGACCTCGGTTTAAGTCAGCAACCAAGCCGGATCATTGATGCAGTGACTGGTGTAGTTATTCGTGACTGAGTCCTGTCTGATTTAGTCGGGACACTCAAGCCCGACTAAAGTTTTAAGACAAAAAAAAGCTCAGCCATATAGGGATGGCTGAGCATAAAAAAGGATGTGCATAAATCACATCCAGAGGGTTCATAAAATCTCTGGGAGTCTGATAAAACAAGGATTTTCCTGCTTGATCATTCTCGATGGGCGCATTATGAAAGAAACTGAATACAACGACAAGTACAATAAAACAATCAAACAATACATATTTTCTATTAATAGCAAACAATTTTTGACCAATATTCAAAATATCTTGCTCTTTCTATTCTCTTTTTAAAATAAAACGATATTTTTCTATTTGTTTTAACATTTGAAAATTAGCATTTAAAAGGGGATTTCAATTAAAAAAGTTTTGATCAACCGCTCAATATTTAATCAGACAAAATTCTTAATTAGCTCTTTTAATTCCTGATTAAGCGGATCTTCCGGGATATTGAGCCCAGAGGATTCCAAGTAAAATGATGCCACCGCCGATACTGTGATACATGGTCCACGCTTCACCCAGCCACAAATATGCGACTACTGCAGTAAAAACCGGCATCAGATTCATAAAAATACTGCTGCGATTGGGACCAAGTTGCTGCACAGCCATCATCCAGAATAACGGCGCGGCAATGGATGGGAAAATTCCGGCATAGATAATGCTGGCTGCATTAGCATGATTGATGCTGTCCAGACCTAAAATCAATACCAAAGGAATATGATAGAGAAAGGCCATAAAAATCTGAATATACAGGCTCACTAAGAGTGGAATCTGAATCTGCCATTTTTTCAGAAACACGCCATAACAGGCATAGAAAAATACTGCGATCAACATCAACAGATCGCCAATATAGCTTTCACCTACGCTTAAGAACTGCAGACCCTGCCCTTGCGCCATGACATACATCAAGCCAATAAAGGACAGAAGACTCCCTAGCACTGCAGCCTGTGTCGGGCGAATCTTTAAAACAAAAATACCCACGATAATGGTAAAAATTGGAATAAAGGCATTGATCAGGCCCATATTGGTCGCAGTAGTGTAGTGTGCCGAGCTATAGGCCAGTCCCTGATACAGCACCATTCCCAGCACACTCAAAACAGCAAAATGTCCGAGATATGGACGAATTTCCGGCCAGGCGGCTTTGACTTTGGACAACATGAATGGAGTTAAAATCAGTAAGGCCAAGGCCCAGCGGTAGAAACTAATACTGATGGGAGAAATATAATCTGCCACATAACGGGTAACCGTCATATTCAGAGACCAAATCAAAACTGCGGCCAGTGGTAAGGCCATGGCCCACCAGACTACCTTTTGTTGCTGTGTCATACTTTCATCCATGAGTCGCTGGTCTTGTTATTAAGCTATGCCTATTCGCGCATCCTAGCATAATAGATTTTTCACATAATATTGAGGCAATTTGCAGCTTTAAGTAACTGAGCTCACCTGTTTCTACTTGTGCTGAAAGCGAATACCCGTTAAAACAAATACCGTTCAGTCGCAATAAACAGGAAATCTAATGACTCGCTCTGTATATGACATTCCAGTCAAAACTATTGAAGGAACAGAAACCACTTTAAACCATTACCAGGGTAAGGTTTTGCTGGTGGTTAACGTCGCATCTAAATGTGGCTTGACGCCGCAATATGAAGGCTTACAAAAACTGTATCAGGACAAAAAAGCGGAAGGTTTGGAAATTCTTGGCTTCCCTGCCAATAACTTTTTGGAACAGGAACCGGGTAGCGAAGCCGAGATTCAGGAATTCTGTTCAGTGAATTATAAAGTCGACTTCCCGCTATTTGCTAAAATCTCTGTCGCGGGTGAAGACAAGCATCCTTTATATACCACCCTTACGCAGGCTGTACCGGAACGTATCGGTGAAGGTCCTTGGTGGAAAGATCTGGTCGATTATGGCCTAACCCCAAACCAGCCACCAGAAGTACTCTGGAACTTTGAAAAATTCCTGATCAATAAAAATGGTGAAGTAGTGGCGCGTTTTGCACCAGACATCACTGCGGATGATCCACGGATTGTCGATGCAGTGAATGCAGAACTTGCAAAATAATTCTCGATTATTCTCATAAGCATCAAGCTTGAAATAAGTATCTATTTTCTTGGTAGATACTTATTTTTTTCAAAACTGCTATTTAGCTAAATTGAGATTCACCGGACATATCTTTAAAGTAATTGCAGGCTAAAAAAGCCAATTCGGTGAGAACAAAGTACTTCTTTACCAGCTTTTAATAAACTTTTCCTGTTTTTAAATAATGAAATATTCGGAACCCAGAAGAATTGTTATGAGTTTGCAACAATCTTTTTTATCTCCATAGTTTGTCCTTATATTAGATACTATTAAAATTCCATCACCTGTATCGAGACCCTGATTCCATGTCCAAGATTCTTGCCAATGCTGTCCTTCCTTTCGCATTATTTAGCTCTGGAATTTTACTGATGGGCTGTGATCAGGCTGTCGAAGCACCGGCTGAACAGGCAGATACCACGACCTCAGATCTGGAACCAGCCTCTCAGCAACAGAGCTCAACAGCGCAAACCGAGCTTAAATCGGGCAATATGTTTTATATGGTTCGTGATGTAGCCGACTTGCAGCTCAAGGCCGGCAGTTATGTCGAACAGTTAAAACAAACCCAGACTGAACTGCAAACGGCGGTCGAAGCCAAAGATACCCAGCAATTGCAGTCCACCGCAACCCAGCTTCAACAGCAACTCAGCAGTTTTAATCAGGTGCTGGGCAACCTGAACTTGAAAAGCCAAGAAATTGACCAGATTCGTGACAACATCATGACTGCCAATCAGCAGGTTCTGGCTTCTCCTCTTTTAAACGGCCAGGTAGATTTCAGCCAAGTGAACTTGAAAAAGATTGAATCGCAGATGGTCAATGTGCAATCCGAAATGGTCAAACTGGCAGGCTTGCTGATCCAGAATCCAGATCAGGAATCAGAGAGCAATACTGATCAGGACAATACTTAAAATACCTAAAAATCTCATTTTGAGGCGATTGATCGAAACACATCTTCTTCAATCGCCTTGCAGGCTATACACTGTTATGAATTATAAAAATTATATTTAGATCAGGAATTTTCATCTAATCAGATCATCAGGAGTTCAATCATGTCGAATTCAGTGCTGTATTCTGTAGTTCCTGTCACATCCCGGCTTGATCTGAAAGATCCTTTTATTTTTACCGTTCATCATCAAGATCATTATCCGCAAGGCAATGCAGAATTAGGACCTGTTTCCCCTCCGCAACAGCATGAATATGACATGTATTATGGCGAGAGCATTCCCGGCTTTCCGGAGCATCCGCATACTGGCTTTGAAACCATTACCATTGTCGAGCGCGGTTATGTCGATCATTTTGACTCGCTGGGAAACTCGGGACGTTATGGCGCGGGTGATGTGCAATGGCTGACTACCGGCAATGGGGTACAGCATTGCGAGATGTTTCCTTTAGTCCATCAGGATCAGGACAATCCTCTGGAGCTGTTTCAAATCTGGCTGAATTCCTCACCGGAACAGAAAAAACAGCCAGCTGATTATAAAATGTTGTGGCGTGAACAAATTCCACATGTATTTTCAGCCGATGCGGCCGGACGTAAAGCGGATATCCGGGTCATTTCAGGGCAGTTTAAACAGACTCAGGCACTGGATCGGCCACCACATTCATGGGCAGCCATGCCAGAGAATCAGCTCAATATTTATTTAATCACTTTAAAGCCAGAAGCAGAATTAATCATTCCTGCAACCACTGCTACTGCAACGCGTTTTTGTTATTTTTATCAAGGTAGAAGCTTGGAGCTTGAAGGACAGAAAATACAGGTCAAGCATCTGGTAGAACTGAAACCAGATCAGGACATTCACCTCAAAGGCAGTTTACTGGAATCGCATATTTTATGGCTAGAAGGTGAACCGATCGGTGCACCGGTGGCTATGCATGGGCCTTTTGTTCTGAATAGTGCTCAAGAACTGGATACTGCTTTTCGCCGTTATCGCGAAACCCAGTTTGGTGGCTGGCCTTGGCCAAGTGCTGAACCGTCATTTCCACCAGAACATCCGCGCTTTGCCAGTTATGAAGGCGGCAAATGTGAAGAATATCCAGACAAATAAGCCACTGAATAGTGGCTTATTTGATATCGGATCAGCTCATATTATTTTTTCGGGCTTTTGACGACGACCAGTTTCTTCTGCACAAACTCTTTAAAACCATCAATCGACAGTTCATGCCCATAACCGGAATTTTTGATTCCACCAAATGGCAATTCGGGCGTGGTGTCAGTAAACCAGTTGATCCAGATCATGCCAGTTTCTACCCGTGACGCCAGTTTTTTAGCACGCTCGATATCCTGTGAATGAATCACGCCACCTAAGCCATAATTAGAATCATTGGCAATTTCGACAATTTCATCATCATCCTTCGCCACATAGATTTGTGCCACCGGGCCAAAGAATTCTTCATACCAGGCTTCATTTTCACGCGTGATATTTTCCAGAATAGTTGGCGCATAGAAATTGCCTTGATGTTCTACAGCCTTACCGCCAGTAACTACGGTCGCACCTTGCGCTACGGCCTTTTCGACCTGCTCGCTGAGTTTTTCCAGCGCATCTTTTGAAGACAGCGGTCCTAAAGTGGTTTCAGGATCGAGCGGATCACCCAGTTTTAACTGTTCAAAAGCTTTCAGCATGCCGGCCTTGAATTGTTCGGCAATTTTTTCATGCAAGATAAATCGCTTCGCCGCCGTACATACCTGCCCGGCATTATTGACACGCGCCTGACAGCCTAACTTGATCGCGCGTTCCAGATCTGCATCATCGAGTACGATGAATACATCATTACCGCCCAGTTCCAGCGTTGATTTTTTAAGATGTTTTCCGGCCTGTTCAGCGACTGCACTGCCCGCACCTTCTGAACCTGTCAGTGCTACACCCCGCACACGCTTGTCTGCAATTACTTCAGCGACCTGATCACTGCTGATAAACAGATTGGTCCAGACACCTTTGGGTGCGCCTGTATCCAAGACCAGTTGCTCAAAGGCTTCGGCACATTGCGGCACAATGCCGGCATGTTTTGCCAGAACCGGATTACCAATCGCACAGTTCGGCGCAAAGACACGCATCAGTTGATAAAACGGGAAATTCCACGGTTCAACCGCCATGATAATACCCAGTGGATGATGCTCAACCCAGGCTTCTCCCAGTTCCGTTTCATAGGACACCGGTGCTAAAAATTCTTTGGCATGATCCGCATAATATTCTGCAATTTTGGCGCAGGTTTCGATTTCACCTTCACTCTGCTTGATCAGTTTCCCCATATCCAGCGTCATGAGCTTGGCCAGTTCAGATTTTTGCTCTCGCATATTGCTGGCCAATTTGCGCAGTACTTCAATACGAGTATCGACCTGTTGTGACCAGTCTGACTTTAGGATTTGTTCTGCTGCATCAAGTGCATTTTGAATATCTTGATCACTATGGGATGGGTAGTCTTTCAATTTTTGATTGGTAAATGGATTAATAGATTGATAAGCCATGATTTTCCCTTTTTCAATTATAAGTTCCGCCTGTTCAAAACCCAATCGCATCAAGTTATAACAAACGAGTATCTGTTCGAATTATTTAACTTATCATTGATTTTTTTATGGCGTGTGTCTGCTTACAGATTGGTTCAAAACATTACTGAGAAAGGGTAAAAGTTATATCGAGTGGTACAAATAACATAAGAGTACATGGGGAAGATAGAAACTTTTCCATAAATCTAATTTCTAAATATATTCCTCTTAAATTTTATGTGGAATTTAATAAATTACTTAATATGGATTAATACTAGAAGATGTCACTTTATATGGTTTTCTAGAAATGAATCACTTTTAATCAAATTTATAATTTCTCCAATATAATCATCTGAAATTTTCATAAAATTTGCATTTACTCCCTCCAGAAAAAGTAGAATTTCATTAGTAGGCACATCGCCATTTTCATTAATTTTATTTGTAATCTCAATAAATAAACTATTAATTTGCTCATGAAAATCTAGCAAAGATTTTTTTAATAATTCATTTTCTATAACCTTTAGATAGAATAAACCTTCATGCATTAATTGATCTAAGCATAAATTTATAGTTGCTACTTTACTAAAAATCTGTTTTTTATGTTCTTCAATTAAATTATATTTATCAGCTCTCTTACTATTTTGAAAAGTTCTTATCTCCGATTGAAACGGTGAGAGGTACAAAACTTCGCCATGCAGTATTTTTAAATGATTAATTAAATTTTTTCCCAAATCACTAAAATAACTCGCTTTATGTTCTTGCTTCCACATATCTAATAAAAGATATGCAACTATAGCAGCATATAAAGTTGCCCCAAAACTTAGACAAGAAGCTAAAGCTGCTCCCCGATCAATGGACATTGGTAAAATAAAAACAATTGCAATCAATACTGTATAAGAAAAAATAAGTAAGAACATAGAAAGCACTTTTCTATAAAGACTTCGTTCTGAAAATTTCTTCAATGCTAACCCCTTTTATTATTAATTATATATATCATAAAAAAACCACCCTTTCGGGTGGTTTTTTCAATCTCAAACCGTCTCTTATTGAGCGCGGTTTTTGATTTTGCGGATCGTTTCCAGCTGAGCAGCAGTTTCTGCAAGAGCAGCCAAAGCAGCAGCAGCGTCCAAATCGCCCTTTTGATTTGCTAGCAATTGTTCAGCGTGTTTACGCGCTTCAATAATTGCAGCTTCATCTAAGTTTTCTGCACGGACTGCAGTATCTGCAAGAACCGTAACAACATGCGGTTGAACTTCTAGAACACCACCAGATACATAAATTAATTCTTCTGTACCGTTTTCCAAAATAACGCGGATCGCGCCAGGTTGGAGCAAAGTTACCAGCGGAGCGTGACCAGGCATAATACCTAACTCACCGCCAGCACCTTTAGCAATTAGCATAGTTACAGTGCCTGAGTACAAAGACTCTTGAACACTTACAACGTCACATTGCATAGTCGCCATGAGAATCTCCTAAATTAGGGAACTAATTAAAGTTTCTCAGCTTTAGCAATCACTTCGTCAATACCACCAACCATGTAGAACGCTTGTTCTGGGATGTGATCGTATTCACCAGCTAGAAGACCTTTAAAGCCACGAATCGTTTCTTTAAGAGATACTAATTTACCAGGAGCACCAGTAAAGACTTCAGCTACGTGGAACGGTTGAGAGAAGAAACGCTGGATTTTACGCGCACGGTAAACAACCAGTTTATCTTCTTCAGCAAGCTCGTCCATACCAAGAATCGCGATGATGTCTTTAAGCTCTTTATAACGTTGCAATACGTTCTGTACAGAACGTGCAATTTCATAATGCTCTTGACCAACAACTAACGGATCTAATTGGCGTGAAGTTGAGTCTAGTGGATCGATCGCTGGGTAAATACCAGAAGATGCGATGTCACGGCTCAATACAACAGTTGCGTCTAAGTGAGCAAACGTTGTAGCAGGCGATGGATCTGTCAAGTCATCGGCAGGTACGTATACCGCTTGGATTGACGTAATAGAACCAGACTTAGTCGATGTAATACGTTCTTGAAGAACACCCATCTCTTCTGCAAGTGTAGGCTGGTAACCTACTGCAGATGGCATACGACCTAGAAGTGCTGATACTTCAGTACCCGCTAGTGTATAACGATAGATGTTATCTACGAACAATAGTACGTCACGGCCTTTACCGTTTTCGTCTTTCTCGTCACGGAAATATTCAGCCATGGTCAAACCAGTCAACGCTACGCGTAAACGGTTACCCGGTGGCTCGTTCATCTGACCGTAGACCATTGCTACTTTGTCTAGAACGTTAGAATCTTTCATTTCGTGATAGAAGTCATTACCTTCACGAGTACGCTCACCAACACCAGCAAACACAGATAAACCTGAGTGAGCTTTCGCGATGTTGTTGATCAATTCCATCATGTTTACAGTTTTACCAACACCGGCACCACCGAACAGACCAACTTTACCACCTTTCGCAAACGGGCATAGCAAGTCGATGACTTTAATACCAGTTTCTAGAAGGTCAGTAGAAGCTGCTTGTTCTGCATAAGAAGGTGCAGAGCGGTGAATTGGTAAACGCGCTTCAGTCGCAACAGGACCAGCTTCGTCGATCGGGCGACCAAGAACGTCCATGATACGGCCTAGAGTCGCTGTACCTACAGGTACAGAAATCGGCGCGCCAGTGTTAACTACGTTCAAACCACGCTTAAGGCCTTCAGTAGAACCCATTGCAATAGTACGAACTACGCCATCACCAAGCTGTTGCTGAACTTCTAAAGTAGTTTCAGTACCATCTACTTGGAGAGCGTCATAGATCTTAGGAACGCTGTTGCGTTCAAACTCGACGTCGATAACCGCGCCGATGATCTGAATGATACGACCGCTATTCATTGCTGTCTCCTCAATTCAAAATAATGTTAAACGGCAGCGGCACCACCAACGATCTCAGAAATTTCCTGAGTAATCGCGGCTTGACGCAGCTTGTTATAAATAAGTTGCAGGCTCTTAATGATCTCGCCTGCGTTGTCTGTCGCTGCTTTCATAGCGACCATACGTGCAGACTGCTCACATGCGATGTTTTCAATCACACCTTGATACACCACAGACTCGATATAGCGAACCAATAAGCCATTTAAAAGCTCTTCAGCTTCAGGCTCGTAGATATAATCCCAACCGTATTGACGGTTAAGAGTCTTGTCTTCTTCAGCAGCAGCCAAAGGAACAAGTTGTTCGATCTTTTGATTTTGAGTCATGGCATTGACAAAGCCGTTTGACACTAGATAAATACGATCTAACTCGCCTTTATCATAAGCATCCAACATCACCTGTACAGAACCAGATAACTGCTCAAGACTTGGAGTATCACCGACTTGCGTCGTCGCCCCAAGCACTTTACCGCCGTAGTTTTTAAAAAACGAAACCGCTTTTTGACCAATTAAAGCAAATTGAACTTCAATTGACTGCTCTTGTTGCTGTTGAACGTGTTTAACCACTTTCTTGAACAAGTTAATGTTCAAACCACCAGCAAGGCCACGATCTGAAGACACAATGATATAGCCAACGCGCTTAACCGGGCGTTCAACCATATAACGGTGTTTGTATTCAGGGTTCGCTTGGACCAAATGAGCAATTACACGGTGCATATTTTCGGCATACGGACGGCCTTGAGCCATGCGCTCTTGCGCACGACGCATCTTAGAAGCTGCTACCATTTGCATCGCTCGAGTAATCTTTTGCGTGCTCTTGATACTAGCTACTTTGGCGCGAATTTCTTTTAAATTTGCCATACGCTTAACCTAGTATTCGAAAGCCCTTGCGAGCTTCCGAAGGTTGATTCCGTGAACCAAACCAACACTAATCTAGCAAGTTGCTAAATTAGTAAGTTTGAGTCGCTTTAAAGCTTTCAATACCTGCTTTGATTGCAGCTTCGATGTCTTTGTTGTAATCACCAGAGGCATCGATTTGTTGCATTAACGCAGCATGTTCTGAACGGAAGTAAGAAATCAACGCAGCATCAAAGTCTACGATTTTCTTAACGTCTACGTCAGCCATGTAGCCTTCGTTAGATGCATAAATTGAAACAGCCTGGTCAGCAATTGAGTAAGGAGCATATTGTTTTTGCTTCATTAACTCAGTTACACGTTGACCATGTTCAAGTTGCTTACGAGTTGCTTCGTCAAGATCAGAAGCGAACTGAGCAAATGCTGCCAATTCACGGTATTGCGCCAAAGCAGTACGGATACCACCAGACAATTTCTTGATGATCTTAGTTTGCGCTGAACCACCAACACGAGATACAGAGATACCCGCGTTCACAGCAGGACGAATACCTGCGTTGAATAATGATGTTTCAAGGAAGATCTGACCATCAGTAATCGAAATTACGTTGGTTGGTACGAATGCAGATACGTCACCCGCTTGAGTTTCAATAATCGGCAATGCAGTTAATGAACCAGTTTGGCCTTTAACTTCACCGTTAGTGAATTTCTCAACGTAGTCAGCAGATACACGAGAAGCACGTTCAAGTAGACGCGAGTGTAGATAGAACACGTCACCTGGATACGCTTCACGACCTGGTGGACGGCGTAAAAGCAATGAAATTTGACGGTAAGCAACAGCTTGCTTAGACAAGTCATCATAAATGATTAACGCATCTTCACCGCGGTCACGGAAGTATTCGCCCATTGTACAGCCAGAGTACGGAGCTAGATACAGCATTGCTGCTGGATCAGCTGCAGCTGCAGCTACAACAGTTGTATACGCCATAGCGCCAGTTTCTTCTAGCTTGCGTACCACGTTAGCGATAGTCGATTGTTTTTGACCGATTGCTACGTATACACATTTAATGCCAGAGTTTTTCTGAGCGATGATCGCGTCGATCGCCATTGCTGTTTTACCAGTTTGACGGTCACCAATGATCAACTCACGTTGACCACGGCCTACAGGGATCATTGTATCTACTGATTTATAACCAGTTTGTACAGGCTGATCCACTGATTGACGCCAAATTACGCCTGGTGCTACTTTTTCAACAGCATCAGTTAATTTTGCATCAATAGGGCCTTTACCATCAATCGGGTTACCCAAAGCATCTACTACACGGCCTAAAAGTTCTGGACCAACCGGAACTTCTAATACACGACCTGTGCAACGCGCTTTTTGACCTTCTTGAAGGCTTAAGTAGTTACCTAAAACAACGACGCCCACTGAATCCTGTTCTAGGTTCAGTGCCATACCGTAAAGGCCGCCGTCGAATTCGATCATTTCACCGTACATAGCGTCAGCTAAGCCGTGAATACGCACAATACCGTCGGAAACCATAACAATGGTTCCTTCGTTCTTAGCGGTTGCGCTGGTGTCCAGATCGCCGATACGCTGTTTAATGAGCGCACTGATCTCGGATGGATTCAGTTGTTGCATTGCGCTATACCTCAATCTTTTTAAAGTTCAGTCTTCTAAATGCAATTAAGCAAGAAGACGAGTACGCATTTTTTCAAGCTTGTTAAGCGCAGAATCATCTATCACTTGGTCGCCTGCACGAATAACTACACCAGCAATCAGCGCTGGGTTAACTTCTACAGAAACATTTACGGCAGCTTCGAATTTCTTCTCTAATGCATGCGCAAGTAATTGTTCTTGTACTGAAGTTAATGGGAATGCAGATTCAATCACTACATCCACAGTATTGTTATTCTGTGATTTAAGCTGCTCATATTCTGCTGCAATCTCAGGAAGAAGAACCAAACGGTTATTCTCTGCAAGCAATGTCAGGAAGTTAGACACTGCTGCAGTTTGGTCTTCACCTAAAACTTTCGCAAAAAGAGCCACCTGCTCAGCAGGTGTAAGCTCAGGGCGATTTAGATAAGCTGAAAATGCTTCGTCTTGCACCACAGCACTGAGCAATTCAAGTGCTGTTGACCAAGAGTCAGTTGCACTTTGCTCAGAAGCGTAAGCAAATGCTGCTTTAGCGTATGGGCGTGCCAACGTCAAGAGTTCAGCCATAATCCGCCTCTCTTAAAGTTTAGCAGCCAGCTGAGTCAGCATGGCATTGTGAGCTTCTGCATCAACTTGCTGGCTAAGAATTTTCTCAGCACCAGTTACTGCAAGAGCAGCCACTTGTTGACGCAATTCTTCGCGAGCAGCATTGATTTCAGTATCAACAGCTTCTTTAGCCTGTTGACGAATACGCTCACCTTCAGCCGCAGCTTGGGTACGCGCTTCTTCGATCAATTGTGCACCACGACGGTTCGCTTGTTCGATCAATTGAGCCGCTTGTGCTTTTGCCGCGTCTAACTCAGCTTTCACTTGTGCTTGCGCATCTGCAAGGTCAGCCTTCGCTTTTTCAGCAGCATTTAAGCCATCAGCGATTTTACGCTGACGTTCACTAATCGCATTGATTAGTGGTGGCCATACAAACTTCATGCAGAATGCGACAAAAATCGCAAACGCAATCGCTTGGCCAAACAATGTGAGGTTGATATTCATTGCAAATTCCTCAAATAGTGAATTTCGGAATTAAGCTGATTAACCTACAAATGGATTAGCGAAGATGAAGAACAAGCCAATACCAACACCGATCATAGGCACAGCATCAAGAAGACCCGCGATTAAGAACATACGAGTTTGAAGTTGTGGAGCCAATTCTGGTTGACGAGCTACAGCTTCAAGGAAACGGCCGCCTAGAAGACCAAAACCAATCGCAGTACCTAAAGCACCGAAAGCGATCAAGATAGCAGATGCAATTGCAACTAGACCTAAAGTGAGTTCCATGATAATTCCTCAGAGGTTAGGTTTTATACCAAATTAAGTTAAAAAATTGTGTGCCCAACCATCCGTTGACAGTTAGGCAATACCATTAATGCTTTTCGCTTGCCATACTCATGTACACGATAGTCAACATCATGAAAATGAATGCTTGTAGCGTAATAATCAAAATGTGGAAAATCGCCCAAGGCACAGACAACGCCCACTGGATCCAGAACGGTAATAACGCGATAAGAATGAAGATTAACTCACCCGCATACATGTTACCGAACAGTCGTAGAGCCAATGAAACTGGTCGCGCCAAGAAAGTAGTCAATTCCAACAATAAGTTGAATGGAATTAAAAGCACTTTAGCAACTGGATTACTTGGGTTAAATGGGTTCAGTGCTAACTCACCAACGAAGCCGCCAACACCTTTCTCACGAATACTATAGAAAATAATTAAGAAGAATACAGAAATAGACATACCGAGGGTAATGTTTGGATCTGTAGTCGGAACAATTTTAAAGTAAACCTGATGAGGGTCTACACCCAGCATAGAAGCAATCGCGTGTTGAGCTACATAAGGAATAAAGTCAACAGGGATCAAATCCATCAAGTTCATGAGGAAAATCCACACGAAAATGGTTAATGCTAAGGGTGCAATTAATCGAGACTTCCCGTGGAAGGTATCACGTACACTTGAATCTACAAACTCGATAATCATTTCAATTGCAGACTGGAACTTGGTAGGAACACCAGCATTAGCCGCTTTCGCAACCAACCAGAACAACAAACAGAAAATCAGACCCAGTCCGATAGACCAACCCATTGAATCCAAGTGAATAGCAGTGAACCCCATCTGTTGAGCTTCAGCACCGCTTTCGGCCAATTTCCACGTACCGTCCGGCATTTTGCCATAGGTCATGTTGGTCAAGTGATGCTTGATATACTCGGTCGAAGTAAGGGCATGTTCTTCAGCAGCCATAAATCACACCTGGTCAATGTCAAAAAACTAATAGAACAAACGAATATCGCGTGCTGCTTGATATCTCGCCTGCTCCTGAAAAACTTTTCAATTTCTTGTTGTGCTTATACTCATTTTTGTAGACGTGACGCCCAAAACGGAGCGACCCACGACATGGCTTGAACAAGTATAAAACCACAAAACAACGCCACCGCTGACAACGGTTTAACATTGCTTAAAATTAAAATGAAACCAACAATCACAATGGCAAACTTTCCCATCAAGCCTTTATACATGTTCGAAAGAACTTGTTTAGACGCGCGGGCTCCTGCTGCTCGAAACGATTGCCACGAAAAATAACAAGTCGCGAGCCAACATACCAGTGCACCTAATGCTGCACTCAAGGCTGCGGTTGAGTCTTTCACGACCCAGCCGATCAAGGCTGAAACAGGGATCATACAGGCTTGCAGGAGGACCAAAGCTTTCGCTAATCGTCGGTCAATCAAGCGACTAGTTCGGCTCATTATTTATTCACTCACAGCAATCATGCTTGACAAGTTTAACAGGTGATTATTTTTAATCGCAGGCATTATAGAGTTACACCCCTGAACATGCAATCTTTTCCCGACCTTAGTCGTGTTTTTTTAAATCGGGTCACTGCTGTTAAACTAATCAAAATCTGTCTATTTTTTAAATCATTAGCGTGCATTTAGTACACATTTCTGGGTTTCGGCGGCCAATTGCTGCCAAGCCTGCACAAAGTCCCCTGCCCCGCTCATGCTTTCATCGACATGCTGGAACAGTACCGGATTGAGTTTGCGGTACTGGTTTTCACTGGCATGACCTTCGGCCAGCAGACACATTTTGCGCTGTGGACGATGATCCTGTAAAAACTTGATTTGGGCTACGGTTGGCGAAACATGCGGATCATCGGTCAGCGCACCCATAAATTTTAAATTTAACGGGCGTTCCAGATACTGGTAGGCATCGTGATAAGACCAATAAGGTTTGGCTTTGTTGCTTGAACTATAACGCTGGGCCGTCGCAAACATGTTTTGTGCAAAGTCACGGGCATTTTTCCAGTAGCGTTCACGATGCTCCGGCAATTGCTGCGAACGTAGCGCCGCAATAAAGAAACCAATCCGCACTGCATTATTCGGATCGAGCCAGACATGCGTGTCTACCGTATTTTTTAAGGCCTCGCCACGCGGATTACGCATCGGCAAGGTGGTCAATATCCCCGAGTCTAACAGTGCAATGCCTTTATTACTTTCATTCAGCACTTTGGCCAAGGGTGCTTCATGCGCCTGACCCAGCCAGATCACCAGACCTGCATTCTGAATAGTTTTTCGATGCGCCGGAGTCAGACTCACATCATGTCCACTTTGGTTGGCCAGCAATAAAGTCGGCTGTTCCACACCTTGGGTAATTTTCTTGGCAATCAGATAGATCGGCTGCGTAGACACCACCAGACTTTGTGACCAACTGAGTGTACTGAACAATGCCAGCAGACTGATTGCAAGGAGACGGAACATGAGTAGAAATCACTTAAAAACGATAAAATCAGGAAGTGTTATAATATAACAAAAATACAAAAATACCTATGCCCAATCGAAACTCAGAACGCTTCATGTTAAGATTTGAAATCTATTAATTTTCAGTTTCGCACTTGAGGTGAACTATGGGTTCCTGTTCGCACGAACACCACAACGCATTGCACGGCGTGCACGACCATCCAAATGTCGCACAACGTCTTGCTGAAGCGGAAAGTCTTTGTGCAGCAAGCGGCGCACGCCTTACACCTTTACGTAAAGAAGTGCTGGAACTCATTCTGAATGCGCATGGTCCGATGGGCGCCTATGATCTGCTGGCACAAATGAAAAATGCCAGCGATCGTCCTGCAGCACCACCAACGGTGTATCGCACTCTGGATTTTTTATTAAGCAAAGGGCTGATTCATCGCCTGACCTCGATCAATGCCTATATTCCCTGTTGCCATCCACGTGAAGGGCATCAGGCCGCTTTTTTAATCTGTACCGAATGTAAAGCCGTCAAAGAAGCGTCGGCTCAGGGCCTGCTCGATCAACTCGATGCACTGGCCAGCTCTGACGACTTCACGGCACATCACAGCATTATCGAAATTTCAGGAATTTGTCAGCAGTGCCGCAACAAAGCTTAAGTGCCTCTCCCCTGATTCAGCTCTCCAGGATCTGGGTCAAAATCGATGAGCGCGACATCTTAAAAGCCATTGATTTCTCGTTACAAGAGAAAGAAATTGTCACACTGATTGGTCCCAATGGTGCTGGTAAATCGACCTTGATTAAAGTCATGCTGGGCATACTGAAACCACAATCGGGTGAAATCAAAACTGCGCGCAAACTCAAATTTTCCTATGTGCCGCAAAAATTCAATCCCTCACATAGCTTACCGCTACGGGTAAAAGATTTATTAGCACTAGAAAAGTGCCCGTCCCAGATTAAAACCGAAATTATCCGGGATACCGGTATTAGTAAACTGCAAGATTCTAAAGTTCAGCAGTTGTCTGGTGGCGAACGTCAGCGGGTGCTACTGGCCCGTGCCTTATTACGTCAGCCGGACATTTTAGTTCTCGATGAACCGATGCAGGGTCTAGACATCCAGTCCGAAGCTGAACTGTATGAATATGTGCGTAACTTACCGGAAAAATATGGGTGTGCCGTACTGATGGTTTCACATGACCTGCAATGGGTGATGCAAGGTACGACTCGTGTGGTCTGCTTGAACAAGCATATCTGCTGTAGTGGGCTGCCGGAAAGCGTGCAGCAACATCCCGAATATCAGGCGATTTTTGGTACTAACCGGGTATTCTATCAGCATCATCATGATCATTGCGCACACGGCGATTCTGCCACCCCCTGTCAGCATGATTCACGCCCTCATATTCACCCCGAGCCGGAAGCTTAAACCATGATGGATTGGTTACAACTCCTTTTACCTGCATGGATCATGGGAACGCTATTGGTATTTCTGACTGCACCGCTGGGCTGTCTCATGCTCTGGCGGCGTATGTCATTTTTTGCTGACACTATGGCACACGGTACTTTACTCGGTGTTGCCATTGCTGGGGCTTTAAGTTTACCGCTGTGGATGGGTGTAACTTTTATTGCCTTATTATTGGTAGGGATTTTGTGGGTACTGCATGATCCGCGCCTGCCGAATGATGCCTTGCTGGCGCTGTGTTCAGCAACACTGCTTTGCTCAGGTCTATTGTTCATTCAGCATTTACCGAGTTTAAGACCGGAACTTCTCAGCTATCTATTTGGTGATCTACTGACGATTTCCTGGACGGACTTACCCACCTTTGCTATCGTGATTATTCTGGCCTTAGCCGTTCTCTATAAAAGCTGGCAAGCGCAGATTCAAATCGCAATTGATCCGGACATGGCGGTCAGTGAAGGTGTAAATGCCAAATGGCAACGCCTGATCTTTATGTTGTTATTGGCATTGTTTACCGTGCTTGCGCTGAAAGCAGTCGGTTCACTCTTGATGGGGGCATTACTGGTGATCCCTGCCCTGACCGCACGACTCCTTGCACACTCACCCAAACAAATGGTGATCTGGGCATTCGTGATTGCGCAAATTGGGGTGACCGTGGGCCTATGGTCGAGTGCCGGTCTCAATACTTCGACTGGTTTAACCATTGTACTGACCATGGCGGTGCTATTTGCACTGATCTTCTGTGTGCAGAAGTTTAAAAAGCTGAATTAATCTTTCTGTTAAATCATTATGATTTTCTAATGATCTATTCCGCCTCTCTCCTTTAAGGAGAGAGCAAAGACTCTTTATTGATGCACCAAACTCAATAAAAATGCAGCGCCGGCAAATAACCCGGCAAAAGTCCGGTTCATGACTTTTTGTTGTTTCGGCGATCTAAGCAGCCTTAAAACTTTAGCAGCCAATCCGGTATAACCCGCCATCACAATCAGATCAATCGTCACCATTGTCGCAGCCATAATCAAATACTGAATCCATTGTGGCTTAGACAAATCCAGAAATTGCGGCAAGACGGCCAGTAAAAATACGATGGCTTTAGGATTAGTGATATTAACCAAGAAACCATGCAGTACCAGTTTCCCTCTCGATTTTCGCGCCAATTCATGTTTAATTTCGATAGATTGTACAGGTGCTTTCCATTGCAAAATAGCCAAATACAATAAATAGCCGACACCAAACCATTTCACCACTAAAAATGCCCATGGGGTTGTCGCAAACAAAACTCCCACGCCTGCCGCAACCACTGCAATCTGTACCAATAATGCCAGTTGCAGGCCCAGCGCATTCCAGTAACCATGCCGAAAACCATAATTCAGTCCACTCGACATGGAAGCAATCGCTCCTGCGCCCGGAGACACACTAATCACCCAGCAGGCCAGCATATAGGCAAACCACATTTGATAGGACATGGATATTTAACTCAGCAAAACTTGCCCAATATTATATGAATTTTCTAATAAAATCAGGCTAAAAACCTGCTTAAATATAAGGCATTGCACTATTCACTCTGTCTAGCTTCAGGCACAATATGTACATTAAAAACAGGATCTATCCTTACAGGAGCCATGAATGACAGCCCAATCGGTAATCTTGCCACTTCCTTCAGATCATGCCCGTTTTATTGTTTTACGTCTTAAAGATTTGAGTATTGAACAATTAAAAGAACAACTCGAACATCTTTTTACTTCGCGTGATCGTCTTATTACGCAACATCCTCAAGCACAAATTAAAACGGCAGTGGCTTTTGGTCCTGAACTGTGGGCAAAACTTTATGATCAAGCTCCTGCAGGCTTTAAACAGCTTGAGCCCATTCATGGTTCATTTGAAATGCCAGTGGTTCCGGCAGATATGATCATTCATATTGCCAGTGCCCGTGCTGATATCTGTTTTGCGCTCAGTCAGGCTTTTTTTGAAGGCATTCAGGATCAGGTTCAGGTGCTGGATGAGCGGGTTTGCTTCCGCTATTTTGATGGTCGTGACATAACTGGCTTTATTGATGGAACTGAAAATCCGCAATTCCCGGATGATCGTGCTGAAGTCGCATTATTAGGTGAAGATTCAGGTATTTTCCAAGATGGTTCATTTATTTTTGCCCAACGTTACGCGCATAACCTGGAAAAATGGAAAAAGCTAAAAGTTGATACTCAGGAACAGGTTATGGGTCGTACCAAGCTTGAATCGATTGAGCTGGATGATGAAGTCAAACCTGAAAATGCGCACGTGTCACGTACTGTAGTGGAAGATGAAGAAGGCGAAGAAATGGAAATCCTACGTCATTCTCTGCCTTATGGTGATGGACGTAGTGACCAGGGTCTATTCTTTATTGCCTACACCAAAGACCTTACGATTATCGATGCTATGTTAGAACGTATGTTTGGTACCTCTGGCGATGGAATTCATGATCGTCTGCTTCATTTCGTAACACCTCTAGATGGTGCCTATTACTTTGCACCGAGTGAGGAGTTGCTGGAAGAGGTTTTGGAAGGGTAAAAGAAAAAAGGATTGCTACATTAATAATGTAGCAATCAAATAAACTATTTTTTAAGTGATTTTTGAGAGTTTATACTTTCACACCCTAATGTAGATGACAAACATTTCAATTCAGAATTTAATATTAATTTATACTTCTCTAATTTACCACTAGACTCTCTAACATCTGCTTCATATAAATATTTTTTTTCTTTTAGAATATAGGCTTTGTTGCACAAAGATTTGAAATGCAAAGCGCCCCTAATTGAGCCAAATTTAAGGCGTAACTTGGGTAAGTGGTCGACCTAATTCCGTAAATCTGTTAAGGACTGCTACACGTGCATGGATCTC
>NZ_JBWZQN010000051.1:0-26012 GCF_056724605.1 Prolinoborus fasciculus
CATCGTTCGGTGAATAACTTTATGGTGAATATTATGGCTGCTATAGTGGCTTATTGCTTAAATCCAAATAAGCCAACTTTCCAAAACTTGCTAAAAAGCTAAAATATTTCATCGAACTCAGGTTAAAGATAAGAGCGAATTATGTTTCAAGAGGGGAAAATCAAAACCTATAACGAAGATCGTGGTTTTGGTTTTATTCAGATCGAAGGGCAATCCAAAGATTTATTTTTCCATGTCAAAGACTTTCCCAATAAAAATATTCCGCCAAAAATGGGGGAAAAATTAAAGTTTTTGATTGTGGAAGATAATGGAAAGTTTAAGGCAAACCATATTATTCGCTTGGATATTAAGCAAGAAGTTCCTGTTACACAAAACAATGATCTACATGGAGATACTGAAACCAGAGCTTCTCTACGTTATGAAAAGAAAAAATCATCAACTACATCAAAAATAATCACAATATCAGGACTGGTGATTATGGTGATTCTTGCTGTTCTTGTTTATAACAAATACCAAAGCTACCAAGTTCAAAAACAGCAAAAGCTGGAAGGACTGATGGTAGAGCAGCAACGAATTGTCGCTGAACAGCGAGCAGCGCAAGGTGATCTACCTATGCAAGGATTATCTGAGCAGGGTAGGAAGAACCTGGAAAATCGCGGCACTGAGTTAAGAAGCCAAAGTAACCTCGTTAATCCGAAAACTTCAGAAACGGCTTCACCATCTGTCTCTCAATTTAAATGCGATGGTCGGGAACACTGTAGTCAGATGGGTTCTTATGAGGAAGCATTATTTTTTATTCGTAACTGTCCAAATACCAAAATGGATGGTGACGGAGATGGGATACCATGTGAAAGTCAGTTTTGATAAATCATAAAAAAAGCACCTTATGGTGCTTTTAATATTTTAGCTTTCACAAAAATTCATAAAGGCTCTCAGACCTGGACCCTGATATTTCTGGCGATGTACCAGCATGAATAGAGGACGAGTCAGCGACCAGAATGGTGTATCCAGAATCACCAATTGACCTTTTTCACGTAAAGGCTCAATCGCAAGTTTGGAAATACAGGACATACCGATTCCACCTGCTACGATTTTTAAAATCGCCTCATTATGACCGAGTGTTAGACGGATATTGGCATCCGGCACATCTTTTAAGATGGCATTATCAAACACTTCACGGGTACCTGAACCTTCTTCACGCAAAATCCATTCAACAGATTTGAAATCTTCAGCGGTTAGTTCACGGTTCAATTGCGCAAGAGGATGATCCGGTGCACAGCATACGGCCAGCTCATCATCACGCCAATGGATACATTGGAGCTGTGGCAGATGACAGGAACCTTCAATTAAGGCAAGATCCAGCTGGAACTGATTCACCGCTTCAATCATTTGACGGGTATTACCGACTTGAAGCTGTAAATGTGCTTGTGGCTTGATTTTCAAGAAATCGGCCATCAGGTCAGGAATCAGGTAATCTGAAATCGTCAGGGTTGCACCTAAACGTAAATCTATACTTTGAAGCTCACCTTTAGCGACTTGTTCAAAAGATTCACAACGACCTAAAATTTCCAGGGCTTGAGGGAGAAGAAAGCGCCCTAGGTCATTTAGCTGTAAACGTTTGCCTAGACGGTCAAATAGTGGAGCACCCAGACCATCTTCCAGATCTGCTAAAGCCATACTAGCCGCACTTTGTGTAAGCTTGACGGCATCGCTAGCCTTCGTTACGGTACCCTCTTGTGCCACTGCTACAAAAACAGCCAATTGGCGTAAAGTCATGCGCATGAGTAGAGCCTTAACATTTAAAAAATATTAATAAATTATGTTGCCATGCTACCATGAGCACAGTCTTTCATGCCACGTTGAAATCATGTCAATTGAAAAATTTACCCGAGAAAAAGTTTTATCTGTACACCGTTGGACCAATACATTATTTAGTTTTACGATGACACGCCCGGCACATTTTAAGTTTACCGCAGGGCAGTTTGCGCGTATTGGTTTGCAAGTGGGGGATGAACTGGTGGTTCGTGCCTATTCGGTAGTGTCATCTCCTTTTGATGAAACTCTGGAGTTTTTCTCGATTGTCGTTCCAGAAGGTAAATTTACTTCCAATTTACAGCACCTCAAAGTCGGGGATGTGCTGCATCTGGAAAAAATTCCTTATGGTTATCTGACTCTGGCACGTTATCAATTGCCTTTGCCTAAAGACTTGTGGTTACTGGGTACCGGCACGGGGCTGGCACCGTTTATTTGTATGTTGCAAGACTTTGAAACCTGGAGAAAATACGAAAAAATCAATCTGGTTTATAGTGTGCGCACCCGGGCAGAACTCGCTTATGTAGACCGGATTCAGGAAATCGCCGAGACCTTTGGTGAAGGACATACCGGTTTTAAGTTTATCCCGATTATTACCCGTGAGCCTGATGCACCTTTGCACGACCGTTTACCGATTTTGATTGCCAATGGTGAGCTGGAAAAGGCAGCAGGTATCGCGTTTAATCCGGAAACGACGCATGTCATGCTTTGTGGTAACCCGGATATGGTCGATGATACCAAAGAAGCCTTAAAAGCTCGTGGCCTGACCATGAACCGTCGTGGTGAAGGAAATATTGCGGTCGAGAATTACTGGTAAGGTTGAAGGATTTACGAGCAAAACCCCCTGCTTGAAGGCAATGCGGTTCCTTTAACAGGAGCGGCATTGTGATCTAAGGGATAACGGTTTTTTAACATTTTGACTCTCCGAAGCCTTGTAGGCCTCTCTAAAACAAACTACCTATCCCTGTCTAAGTTCCGACAGCCCAGCCGGATAATGCTCTTGTCCCCAGTGCTGATCGGTCTGGTGAAATAGCCACTCCACAGAATCTGCACCAAGATGTTTACGTGTATTGGTTAGACTAATGCGCGTCAGCAAGTCATAAGAGGCTAACCACTGAGTGCAAATATTGAGTCTTCTTGCTGCTTCATGGATGAGGACATCACGGAAAATCGCCATTCCAAGAACCAGCCAAAGTACCTGATCCGCAGGCAAGCACCGCCTGCGAATAGTCGCGGGACTGCTCAACCTGAGTGTGGACTTGACCCACTCAACGGGGATATTGTGAATAAAAGTACTCAGATTCGAGAGCTTAAACAGATTGTTAAGATCTAAAATATCCTGCTGAAATACCATAAAAAATCCGATGCCAAACCTGCCATCGGATTCTCTAATAAATTCCATGATGATTCAAATATTTAAGTGAAAAGCATTGCCCATCGCGGAGGTTTTTTCGATTCAAGCTTAATGCACAAACATATCCATGGATTCACGAATTTCCTGAATGGCGGTTTCGACATCGGGGCTGAGCCAGGTCGGTTCAAAGAATCCGGCATAGTGCTCAATACGGTCTGCAGGCACTACCAGACGCACCGGACAGTCTTCTTCTAGTAAGCGCCATGGAATAATCGGCACTTCATTATCCAGCCATGCCGTTACATCTCGAATATCGATAATCATCGCATTGACACAGTCCGGAAAAGGCATCACGGAAAATTCTTCGGTACGACGACGGAAATATTCCAGATCCTGCCAGCGAAGCAGGAAGCTTGGCTTGCTAAATTCAATAATTCCAATCAGATGCTGATCACGACTGTAGTGCAGCGTACATTGATGTGTGACGTCAGTATCAAGATCAAGCGATACACTTTGTTGACGATACGCCATATAACTCGGGTGTATAAATGAGAAGGTGGATAATTATAACGCATTTCATCACTGAAAGGCAGCGTCTCAACTGTCTTCACTAAAGCCTACGGAACTGGTATGGCTTATGCATATCTCCAGGGAACAACGAGGTTGCTATGTCAGAGTCAAAAAGTGTGATTGATACCGGTGTGACTGAAACAGCAGTACAGAAGATTATTTTGCCTTGCGCCAGCTCAAGAAAGGCGCCGTAGGTTGGCTGCTTCTCGTCGGTCTGGGGGTCGCATATGTGATTTCCGGTGACTTCGCCGGCTGGAATTTTGGTCTGGCACAGGCGGGTTGGGGAGGTATGTTTATTGCGACCATTGTGGTGGCATTTATGTATCTGTGTATGTGCCTGGCCATGTCGGAAATGTCGACCATGCTGCCGACTGCGGGTGGGGGATACAGTTTTGCTCGGACTGCTTTTGGTCCCTTTGGCGGCTATCTGACCGGAAGTGCCATTCTGATTGAATATGCCATCGCTCCAGCAGCAATTGCGTGTTTCATTGGCGCTTATTGCGAAGCCCTGTTTGGCATTGGCGGCTGGATCATTTATCTGGTGAGCTATTTAGTGTTTATGGGCTTGCATCTGAAAGGTGCTGGTGAGGCACTCAAAATCATGTTCGTGATTACCGCAATTGCTGCGGTAGCCTTGATGGTGTTCATCTTTGGCATGTTGCCCCATTTTAATAGTGCAAACCTGTTTAATATTGCGGTCAGTACAGAAGCTGCGGGTGCAAGCAGTTTCCTGCCATTGGGCTATCTGGGCATCTGGGCAGCAGTGCCTTATGCGATCTGGTTTTTTCTGGCAGTTGAAGGGGTGCCACTGGCCGCCGAGGAAGCCAAAGAGCCAGCCAAATCCTTGCCGCGTGGCCTGATTGGTTCCATGCTGATTCTGGCATTCTTTGCGCTAAGTATCTTGTTAATCGGTCCTGGCGCAGCAGGTGCAGATACGCTGAAAGATTCCGGTGCGCCACTGGTTGATGCATTGGTCGCGGTCTATGGTGCCAATACCTGGATGGCGAGTTTTGTGAATTTTGTCGGGCTGGCAGGTCTGATCGCCAGTTTCTTCTCGATTATCTATGCTTATTCCCGTCAAATTTTTGCGCTCTCACGTGCCGGTTATTTACCGAAAAAATTGTCCTTAACCAACAGCAATCATGCACCTTATTTGGCCATTATTATTCCGGGCATTATCGGATTCCTGTTGTCCCTTTCAGGTGAAGGTGATTTGCTGATTCTGATAGCAGTTTTTGGTGCCACCATTTCCTATGTGCTGATGATGATGTCGTATATCAAACTGAAACTGTCTCGACCAAATCTGGCACGTCCTTATCAGGCACCGGGCGGTATTGTCACGGCATCGATTGCTTTAGTGCTTGCTGCTATTGCAGTGGTGGCAGGCTTCCTGGTCGATCCAAAAGTCTGGTTGATGGCAGCTGCCATTTACGTGGTACTGATTCTCTATTTCCTGCTGTATAGCCGTCATCATCTGGTGGCCGGTACGCCGGAAGAAGAATTTGCCCGTATTGAGGCAGCAGAAAAAGAACTGAACTAAATCATCAAGCAGAGGGAGCATACGCTTATGCTGTATCAGATCAATGTGGCCAGTCAGCATTATGTCTTTGAGGATTTAAAAACCTTATTGGCCAAGGCTACCCCTGAACGTTCTGGTGATCAGCTGGCAGGGATTGCGGCCGTGGATGCAACCGAGCGTGTCGCTGCACAAATGTGTCTGGCAGAAGTACCGTTACAGCAGTTTTTGCATGAAGCTGTGATTCCTTATGAGGCGGATGAAATCACCCGCCTGATTATGGATGAACATGATGCTGATGCCTTTTATCCGATCTCGCATTTTACTGTCGGGGATTTCCGTAACTGGCTACTCAGTTCAGATGCTACCACAGAAAAACTTACTGCTTTAAAAATGGGCCTGATTCCGGAAATGGTGGCTGCTGTCAGTAAAATCATGCGCAATCAGGATCTGATTCTGGTGGCAAAAAAATGTCGTGTAGTCACACGGTTTAGAAATACCATCGGGCTGGAGGGGCGTCTTTCCACCCGCTTGCAGCCGAACCATCCGACTGATGATCTGATGGGAATTTCAGCTTCGATTCTGGATGGCTTGATGTATGGTAATGGGGATGCGGTCATCGGGATTAATCCGGCGACAGATAATCTGCAGAACCTGACCGAGCTGCTTAAACTGCTCGATCACGTTATTCAGGAATATGATATTCCGACTCAATCTTGTATTTTGACCCATATTACTTCTGGCATTCAGCTGGCAAATAAAAATGTTCCGATTGATCTAATGTTCCAGTCCATTGCAGGAACCGAAAAAGCCAATACCGGTTTCGGCATCAATCTGGCGCTGTTGCAGGAAGGTTATGAGGCGACCTTAAGTCTGCAACGTGGCACCGTGGGCCAAAATGTCATGTATTTTGAAACCGGACAGGGCAGTGCCTTATCCAGCAATGGCCATCATGGCGTGGACCAGCAGACCGTGGAAGCGCGTGCCTACGCTGTAGCGCGTAAGTTTAATCCCTTGCTGGTCAATACTGTAGTCGGCTTTATCGGGCCGGAATATCTATATAACGGCAAGCAGATTATCCGGGCCGGACTGGAAGACCATTTTTGTGGCAAGCTGCTCGGTGTACCAATGGGTTGTGATATTTGCTACACCAACCATGCCGATGCCGATCAGGATGATATGGATGTACTGCTGACCTTGCTTGCCAATGCCGGACTGAATTTTATCATGGGTATTCCCGGTTCAGATGATGTGATGCTGAATTATCAGACGACCTCCTTTCATGATGCGCTCTACATCCGGCAATTACTGGGATTAAAACCAGCTCCTGAATTTGACCACTGGCTACAACAGCAAGGCATTTTGGCACAACAGTCCAATCAGCTGCACTGGCCGACCGAGCTACCGAAGCAATTTTCACGTCTAATCCTGTCTTGAGGAAGTACTATGAAACTGATTGCCGATGTGAAATTTGAGTCCCAATTACAGGATAATCCTTGGCAGAAGTTAAAAGCTTTTACCGATGCGCGGATTGCCCTGGGCCGAACTGGGGGCAGCTTGCCGACTCGACCAAGTCTGGAATTTCAGTTGGCACATGCGCAAGCCAAAGATGCGGTACTGAAGCCACTTGATGTTGAATCTTTAAAAGCTGGTTTGAGTAAAATAGGACTACCCATTCTGGATATTGAAAGTCAGGCTGTGGAAAAGGACCTTTATCTTAAACGTCCCGATCTTGGGCGTGTGCTTTCAGAACAATCCAAAATGATGTTGCGGCAATACCGGGCCGAACATCAGCAACATTGGGATGTGGTCATCATTGTAGGAGATGGGCTGTCGGCACGTGCCATTGAGGAAAACAGCTTGCATTTTATTCCAGCGTTGCTGGAGGCATACAAAGAACAAGGTTGGCAGATTGCCCCCTTAATGATTGCCCGTGGCAGTCGTGTGGCACTAGGCGATGAAGTGGCAGAAATTTTACAGGCAAAAATGCTGGTCATGCTGATTGGCGAACGGCCAGGTTTGAGCTCACCGGACAGTATGGGAATTTACTACACTTATAATGCTTTTAAGGGCTGTCATGATGCCTTGCGTAACTGTATTTCCAATGTCCGTCCTGCGGGCTTGGCCTATCCAATTGCCATCCAGCGACTGGTGGCATTGATGCGTAAATCCTGTGAGTTACAGCTCTCAGGGGTGCAGTTGAAAGATGAACACCAAACCCCAGTCGACATGCAGCATAGCCCGGCCAAACGGCTATTTTAAAGCAGCATCCAGCAGAGAATTCTGATGGATTAGTGACTTACATCCCGTCACCATCTCACCATGTTTTGTCACAGAAGCCCTATTCACAGCTTGTTATTCTAAAAATCTACTTATGAATAACAAAGAGTGAGGATGGTTATGGTCGATGATTTCAATAAAAAACCACCTTTAAATCATCAGGCAGACGTGACGCAGAAAAAGCGTATCCCTGTTTATATCTTGATTTTGGTCGGTATTTTTTTACTCGCACTACTGTTCTATATGTTTGCTGACATGAATCCAGATGCGAATGATGCTCCTGCAGGACATCCAAATCCGAATGTACAGCCTGCTACCCCAAATAATTCAACTCCGGTCGGTGAGTCTACACAAGGCACCGCCACCATGAATGATGGAACGGAAGCTACAGCAACCGTGGGTGATGGCACAGAAGCAACAGCAACTGCGACTGATGGACAGGCGACTCAATAACTGAAAATACCTGAAAAGCTCTAGTGAACCACTGGGGCTTTTTTGAAATGGATGGTGATGTTTTAAGGTAGTGCCATCTACCTAGCTTGAGTCTGAAAACATCAAATCTAATATGAATCCGGAAAAAGAAGGGGCTGATTGTTTCAGGGAGATGCCCCCGATTTCAGATAAATAGCTTAATAACAAAGAGGGTAGAACAACATGAATGATTATATGAGAAGCCCGCGTGGTGGCTTCGATGCCATGTACTACTGGGATCAGTTCCATCCCATTCTTAGTGCAATTGCCATATTAGTAATTGGCTGGATCATTGCGTTACTGGTCTCGGCAGGTGTTAAAAAGCTCTTGCAGAAACTGGGCACCAATACACATTTAAATACGGCGACAGGTCATCACTCCAATGTGGAGAGCATTATCGCCCGCGTCGTGTTCTGGATTATTCTGATTATTGCCGTGATTGGTGCGCTGAACGTGCTTAATCTTACCAGTGTCAGCGGTCCATTCAGTAATATGATCCAGCAGTTCCTGTTATTTATCCCGCAGTTACTAGGTGCAATTGCAGTCGGATTCATAGGTTGGATTGTGGCCAATCTGGTCAAGATAGGGCTACAAAAACTGCTAGACCGAACGCAACTCGATGAAAAACTCAGTGCTGAAGTTGGTGTCAGTCCGATTAGTAAAAACATCAGTGAAATTGCTTACTGGTTAATTTTATTACTGTTCTTGCCAATCGTGCTGTCTATTTTGGGTCTCAACGGTCTGTTGTTACCAGTTCAAAATATGCTGACCGATGTTGTTAGTTACTTACCAAACATATTCATTGCTGCAGTCATCATTTTTGTCGGTTATATCCTGGCGAAAATTGTGCGCGGTATTGTTGAAGGACTATTAAACAGTCTGAACGTACAGCAACATGCTGAAAAAGTAGGCATCTTCAAAAACTCGAATGTTTCTCAGGTGATTGGTTCATTTATCTTCGCCGTGGTAATCATTACGGCACTGATCATTGCATTTGAAGCATTAGGTATTGAAGCTATTTCTCAGCCTGCTACAGCCATGCTGTATGAAATCATGAATGCCATTCCAAATATCATCGCTGCTGCGTTGATTCTGATTCTGGCGTATGTGGTGTCTAAACTGGTGGCACGTCTGGTGGTTGAAGTAGTTGCTGGTACAGGTGTTGATGAAATTCCTGCCAAACTGGATATCCAACGCTTTTTAGGCACGACTAAACTTTCAAGTGTAGTCGGTTTCCTGATCGTTTTATTCACCATGTTATTTGCAGTTTCTGAAGCAGCGAACCGTCTGGGCTTTGAACAGATCAGTGGCCTAATTGCAATGTTCATCTACTTTGGTGCCAACATCCTGCTTGGTGCGGTGATTCTGGTAATCGGTTTCTGGCTGGCGAATATTGTTGCGAATATCGTACAACGTGGTGAATATAACAGCTCGCGCTGGTTAGCCAATTTGGTTCGTGTCTTGATCATGGGGCTGGTTGTGGCAATGGGTCTGCGTGCGATGGGTATTGCCGATTCGATTGTTAACCTGGCATTTGGTTTAACTTTGGGTGCTGTAGCAGTGGCATTCGCCTTGGCATTTGGTCTGGGTGGCCGTCAACCTGCGGAACGTGTACTCACGGATTTGATTGATAAAGCCAAACGAGAGGCCAAAGACCCTAACCCAGTCAAAGAAAAAGCTGAGAACAGCATATTTTCTGGATTAGGTGGCAAGACAACAGGTACAAGTGCAACCGACATGTCAGGTACTACAGGTGCGGCGATGGGTATGAGTTCTACAGATAGCTCAATGAGCCAGTCCTCTGGTGGTTCGCAAACTGCTACAGGCACTAGCGATTCTTCAATCACAACTCCAGGAGCAGGCATCATGCCAAATCAGGATTCAGACAAGAATATGCCTATGGGTACGGATTTATCTCATACTACCCCGGCAATCCTTACCACTGCACCGCAGGATGATGAATCATTGGGTATTGATCCGGTCAATCCGGATGCGGATCAAGCCGTACCAGATTCACTAAAAGTCGATCCGACTCATCCGCCAGTCAATAATCCATTTGGTTCAACTGGAGAAAAAGAGCCGAATGTCGATATTGATCGTTCTATTCAGAAAAAAGATGACCTGAAATAACCTGTTATCTTTAAGCAAAATCGACCACGCTCATGTGGTCGATTTTGTTCAGTCATAAGGAAAAATGAATGAATACCAAAAAACCTAACAAAGTTCTGGCTCCTTTAGTCATTGCAGGAATTACGCTTGGCTTTTTTACCGCTGCCTATCGATTTGTTTTTGTGAAGAGCAAACAGGACGAGCAGTCTGAGCGAGAGCTGGATAAGAAAATACCAGAGACAGACGAATTTAACTGAGGAGTCAATCCTGCTCAGTCACCAGGAATAGAATTTATTTTTTAAAAAATATAGAATATTCAAATGAATACTAAAATGATTTTGGTATTTTTCTTGCATTAAAAATATAAAGAAAAGGAGGTCAACACGATGTGGAAAGCACTACAACATAAATTCATGGCATCTTCAGCAGATAACTTGACGCTATGTCTGCGAGAAGCGCAGAAAATGCAGCTGACGATTGACCGTTTAAAAAATACGGCCAATCTCAACCTGTTTAAAACAGATTATCTGGAATGAATAAAGTATCAATCCAGATCATCTATTGATTAAACATATTCCGATGCGGCATGTGCCGATGACCATGCCCATTGGAAATTATAACCGCCCAAATGTCCGGTAACATCCAGCACTTCACCAATAAAATACAAGCCTTTCTGCTTTTTACTTTCCATGGTTTTTGAGGATACTTCCGTGGTGTCTACACCACCCAAAGTCACCTCCGCTGTACGGTAGCCTTCAGTTCCTGAAGGTTTCACTTCAAAGCCATGCAGACGTGCCGCAATCTGTTCCAGCTTGTCATCACTGATATTGCCAATGGCAGTTTCAGCGCTTTCAGTCCAGATTATACTTTGTAATTCAGCCACCACACTTTTCGGTAAATATTCATTTAGTAGTGTACGTAACAAGACTTTGGGCTGGCTTTGTTTTTTGGATTTGAAGAAATCCAACAGATCAACACTTGGAAGAAAATCTACCTTAAAGCTCTGCCCGACATTCCAGTAGTTGGAAAGTTGCAGGGAACTTGGCCCACTTAAACCGCGATGGGTAAATAGTAGCGCTTCGGTAAAGCTATTAAGCTCATTCGAGAGTGTTGCTTCTACGGCATTGCCGCTTAAGCGCGTGGTGACTTCTTTAAATCCGTCAGAGAAGGTAAATGGAACCAGTCCGGCACGGGTTGGATAGACGTGATGTCCAAACTGTTTTGCAATCTCATAGCCAATGCCTGAACCGCCAAGCGTAGGAATCGATAAACCACCGGATGCCACGACGACAGATTCAACTTCAAAGTATCCCAGTGAGGTTGCCACCTGAAAGCCTTGATCATCTACTGGATTGACTGCTTTCACTTCGCAGCTGGTTTTGATATCGACCAGACCGGTCTTATCACATTCTGCCAGCAGCATCGACAAGATATCTTTTGCACCATTTAAGGTAAACAGCTGTCCATGTTTGCGCTCTTCATAAGCAATGCCATATTCACAAACTAAGCCGATAAAGTCCCAGTTGGTATAACGCGTTAAAGCCGAAATCACAAAATGTGGATTGTGTGAAATATAATTGCTTGCTTCGACTTCCAGATTGGTGAAGTTACATTTACCACCGCCCGACATCAGGATTTTTTTGCCAACCTTGTTGGCTTTTTCTACTACCACGACTTTGCGCCCACGTTGCGCAGCCATATACGCCGTCATTAAACCTGAGGCACCGGCACCTATGACTAGAACATCGTATTGCTTGGAAGACATTACACACTCAAGGGAGAAGAAAAGGGAAGCATTATAGACAATTTTATTTCAGCTTTCTCTATTCCAGAAAAATCAGTTCTGTGATTGCAGATTTGCAGTGGATTTTAAACATAAAATATTTGAAAGCTGCCTAAAACTCATGCATAGTTTTTGTACAAACTAAAAACCTAATAACAAGGAAAAGCGAATGGCAAGTGTGGAAGATTTAAAACAATATAATCTGATTACATATATTCTTTATATTTTAGGATTTTTTCTTGGTCTGACTCCATTTATTGCAATTGTGATGAATTATATCAAGCGTGATGAAATGCGCGGTACCTGGCTGGAAAGTCATGTCGATTGGCAAATTAAAACCTTCTGGATCAGTTTGCTGGGCTATATCGTCGGTGGCTTATTGACTGTGATCTTGATTGGTTTCTTGATCGTGTTTCTGGTCTTTATCTGGCATATCTACCGCTTGGTCAAAGGGTTAATTGCCTTAAATAACAATCAACCGATTCAAGCTTAAATTGCTATAGAATTAAAGGGAATATTACGACCTTGCAGACCGCCACTATGAATGACCAGCAGTTTTGATCTAGCCGGAAAATAATTTTTCTCGATCAGATCAAAAATCCCCATCAGCATTTTAGCCGTGTAGACCTGCTCTAGTAGAATTGAAAATTCGGCTTCAAAATCCCGGATAAACTGCACCAAGGCTGCACTGGTTTTGGCATAACCACCACAACAATAATCATCGAGAATGTTCCAGTTGGTTTTTTTCGTCAGTTGGGCGACTTCATCTTTTAAAAATGAACCTTTCAGTGCGGAAAATCCTAAGATCTGTTGATGCGCGTGACTGGCTTCGATCAATCCGCTGATGGTGCCACCGGTGCCTACTGCACAACAAATCACATCAAATTGCGCATCGCTATCTTTTAATATTTCCTGACACCCTTGAATCGCCAAAGCATTGGTTCCACCTTCAGGAATCACATAATGTTCAGGAAAGTGTCGAGCGAGTTCGGCCAAATACTCAGGCCGTTGCTTGCGCCGATATTCATCACGACTGACGAAATGCAACTTCATCCCGAATTGCTGGGCGGTGGCTAATGTTGGATTCAATGGTCGATCAGCCAGTTCTTCACCCCGAATCACTCCAACACTCTTAAAACCAAACTGCTGTGCGGCAAATGCAGTGGCGGCAAGATGATTGGAGTAGGCGCCTCCAAAACTCAGAATATGCTGATAACCCTGTCTTTTGGCTTCAAGAAAATTGTATTTCAGTTTAAAAAACTTGTTGCCCGAGATTTGCGGATGAACCAGATCCAGACGACGTATTATTAAAGTAATATCGTGAAAACTAATCTGTTGATCTGGAATATTTTGGGCAATGGTTTCAAACATAAAAGTTCGCAAAGTTTATGAAGGAGGCATTATAGCGGAAATGCTAAAAATCAGAGCTTTTGAATAGGCAATAGCGAGCTGATCGCTGTCGAATTGGTTGTAGATTGTCACAAATATTCTGCTGACTATTTAAGCAATAATGCTAATCTAAACAGAGGAAACCCTGAGGAGGGTAGAATAATGAAAATATTATCCTATGTTGTGTTGGTCGGCATGTTGCTCAGTCTGTCGGGCTGTGATGATGCGATGAATAAACCTAAAACAGAAACCCGTACCATGATTATTGGTGGCGTACCTGTACATGAGCAGGATTATCAACTGCTAGACAAGCATTTGAGTGCTCAGGATCAGTTGAAACCTTAAGTAATTGCAAACGTTAAAATTCATGATAAATCCAGAAATTTTTACAGCAAATCTTCAGGTTTTTGCTTAAAATAGCCCTTCAATTTTAAGTCAGGTTATCTCGTGGAATCATTCTGGATTTTAGGTTCGATTGCTTTTGCCCTGATGTTAGGCGCAATGAGTCCCGGGCCAACTTCTATTTATGTAGCAAAAAATTCAATTGCCATTTCACGTAAACATGGTTTATTTACTGCATTGGGTACTGGTCTCGGTGCAGCGATTTTTGGTCTGCTGGCGGTTCTCGGTTTGCAGGCATTTTTACTGGCAGTACCTTCGGCTTATCTGGCCTTAAAAATTTGTGGTGGTTTATATTTGCTTTGGTTGGCGTTTAAAATCATTAAACATGCCAAAGATCCGATCGAAGCGGATACAACCATTAGCAAACAGATGTCTTTACGCCGTGCTTTTACTACCGGTCTAATTACACAGTTGTCCAATCCAAAAATTGCAATTGTGCTAGCCAGTATTTTTACTGCGCTGTTGCCTAAAGAAATTCCAACGTATTTTTATTTTGTTTTGCCAATTCTATGTTTCTTTATTGATGCGGGCTGGTGTTCACTGGTCGCAGTTGCATTATCTGCGGAAAAGCCACGTCGTGTTTATTTGAAGTTTAAGGCCTTATTTGACCGCGCAGCAGGCGCAGTTATGACGGTACTTGGCTTAAAATTAATTTTTGGTATGAAGTAATTACTTCATATAGATGCTCTACTGATAAATAAAAAAGGCCCCTAGTCGTAGAGGCTTTTTTTATATCTATTAAAAAGTATTTTCTTCCGAATTAGCAGAAATACGATGAATCGACAAGTCTGCACCATTGAACTCTTCTTCCTCAGTCAGGCGAATACCCATAAAAACCTTAAGCAGGCCATACACCAAAAAACCACCCGCCAAAGCAATGACAATCGCCAGCACTGTACCTATGAGTTGTGAAATTAAAGAAACTCCTCCCATTCCTCCAAGCCATTGCTGACCGAAAATACCTACAGCTAATCCGCCAAAAGCACCGCAAACGCCATGTAAAGGCCAGACTCCCAATACGTCATCTACTTTGAGTTTATTTTGGGTATAGGTAAAGAGTTTCACAAAAATAATACCGGCGCTGATCCCGATAAAAAAAGCACCCAAGGGATGAACGACATCTGATCCGGCACAAATCGCCACCAGACCTGCTAAGGGACCATTATGCAGGAAGCCCGGGTCATCTTTCCCCGCAACTTTGGCTGCTATTGTTCCACCGACCATGGCCATCAAAGAATTAATGGCGACCAGTCCAGAGATGGCATCCAGCCGCTGCGCGCTCATGACATTGAAGCCGAACCAGCCAACAATCAGAATCCAGGAACCCAAAGCCAAAAAAGGAATCGATGAAGGAGGATACGCGGTGATCCGGCCATCTTTTTTGTAACGGCCATGACGTGCACCAAGTAGGATTATTGCGGCCAGTGCGATCCAGCCGCCCATTGCATGAACGACAACTGAGCCGGCAAAATCATGAAAACTGGCACCAAATGTATCGGTCAGCCAATCCTGAAAACCAAGGTTGCCATTCCAGATCATACCTTCAAAAAAAGGATAGATCAGCGCAACCAGGAATAGAGTGGCTAAAGCTTGTGAACGCATTTTGGCACGTTCTGCAATCCCTCCAGAGATAATCGCCGGAATCGCTGCAGCAAAGGTCAACAGGAAAAAACAGCGCATTAGATTGTAGCCATGATCGGCAGACAAGGTTGCAGCATCATGGAAAAAGTGCTGACCGTAGGCAATATAGTAGCCCACTAAAAAATAGGCGATCGCAGAAATGGCAAAGTCGGTTAGAATTTTACTTAAGGCATTGACCTGGTTTTTATGTCGAACTGTTCCAAGCTCTAAAAAAGCAAATCCAGCATGCATGGCAAGCACTAGAACTGCACCGAGAAGAAGAAATAATAAGTCTATATTTTGCATGGTGCGTTCCAATTTAGTGCGCGGGATCACAAAAGAAAATCAGTATATAGAGGCGAATGGATTGTAGAAGAGGGCTAAGCAAGGGAAATTTTGATGAAGAATTTCTTGAAATTGATAAGACTCGATATAAAGCACAATACAATTTTTGTGCACCAAACTAAGACATGGCAGGAGTTCATAAAATTAAAATTTATATTATATTTTTAGGTATTTATATTTATCGTAAGAAAAAAGGTGCTAAAAAAGCATGCTAAAGGTGCACATGAAAAATGAAAGATTTTTAAGAAAAAATTTAAAAATAAACGAAACTATTGCTTTTAAATCTCAAAGCGTCACTCAAGTTTTAAATTTACCAAGTCATAGGGAATCTGGCTGAAGGGTATTTAAAATAAATGAAACCCTAAAAAATTAGGGTTTCATGCTTAGATAAAATTATTGAAGTATTCAATTAATCTTTAAAATGTACCGGAATCCATTGATAGCTTTTATTGTCTTTAGAATAAATATGTCCAATCCCCGGAAATGGCAAATGTGGTGCTGCTACCGTCTGACCGTTTTTCGCATATTCAGCAAAATACTTTAAGCGGGTTTCGATCGCCTTTTTCGGATCGACATCAAAGTCAACGCCGGTCTGTGGGCGATCAAACTGCAGCGTATGTGAGTGCACAATATCTCCAATAAACACCATCTGCTGACCTTGTGATTTTAAGCTAAAACCAAAATGCCCCAGTGTATGTCCAGCCGAACTGATGACATCGAAAGCATGGATTTTATCGCCAGTTTTAAAGGTTTTAAGCTGATTCTTGGCCTGATAGGGTGCAATGGCTTTCTTGATTTTATCGACTGTGCCCAAAAAACCTGCCTGCTTGGCTTTTGGTAATTTGTCTGCTGTTTTAGGATTCATCCAGAAATCCAGTTCAGTTTGAGACACATAAATATTGGCATTGGGAAAATTGGCCACGCCATTATTGCTGATGCCGCATACATGGTCAGGATGCAAATGCGTGAGCAGGATGGCATTGACCTGTTCAGGTTTATGCCCTGAAGCCTGTAAATTGGAATACACTGAACCTAGGTGTGGACCATTACAGCTTGAAGTTCCGCTATCGACCAGAACCAGTTCTTTGGCTGTATTGACCAGAAAGGCATTCACGGATGTCTGGATGCCTTTGGCCTGATCGACGTAGTATTTTTTCAAGATCTGATCGGCTTGGGCTGCTGGAATATCTTTAAATAAGGCTTTGGACAGATAATTGCTACCATCCAGCAGGGCAGTAATCTGGTAATCTCCGAAGTTATGCTGATAATACCCCGGAACCTGTTTTTGTTGTTGGGTGCTAGAAACGGTTTGTGCATGTGTTTGAGAGATACCCGTCATTGAACCTAAAGCAAGCAGTGACATGACGAGAGAAGAGGTGAAGTATTTCATGGCTATTCTTATGTAATTAAAGTCAATTCTATGTATTAGCACGGATGCCAGCAAAAAAGAATATGAATATATTTACCATTTTTTTAAATAGCAATGCCGATTTGGCATCTGTACTAAAAATTAAGTCTGAATCTGTATATTGATTTTTTGAAAGTAAAGAATTTATTTTTGATGAAAATATTATTATAAATAAAATGCTTAGATACATTTCACTTTTTATGAAAAGCTCGTTAACATGGGGTATTACGAACAAGCTTTGGGTGTCGCGATGAGTTTTTGGAAAAGAAAAAACAATGCCAGCTTTGTATTTTTCATTATTACCTTATATTCACTACTGGGCTTTGGACTGGGCTATGTGATTTGGGAATTTGTGTTGCAAGGCTAAGTGACCCAGCAATAAAAAAGCCTCTAGAGATAGAGGCTTTTTTATATTTAAAACTTATTTAGCACATTCAGGCTGAGAACGGTCAATCACTTGAGTGCCTTCTACACGATAGCCAATCTGACCAATAATAAATGCTTGATTAAGCTGAGTAATTACCACATCAGAAAGTGCAACAGCACAACGGTCTTTTTCAATTGCGCGATCTACTGCTGTTTTGAAGTTAGGAATACCAAGTGGGAATAAAATCACAGGAACTTTATCTTCGCCTTTAACGCGTTCACCTTTCACAAACTGGTTTGAGTTTAGGTTGTAGTTTTTAGTAGATGCAACTGTCATGTCAGCCATACGTACTGAACAACCTGTAAATGCAATTGTAGACATCGCTAGAACTGAAACTAATAATTTTTTCATGCTTACCCCGAATAATTATAAAAGAATAAAAAAGCGCATTGATTTTATATTGAAAATATTAAAAATCAAGAAATTAAATTTAACTGATGATATAAAAAAGCCCCTACATACGTAGAGGCTTTCTTTGCTTAAAATGGAAATCTTAAGACACTTTATCACCCGGTTTAGCACCAGATTCAGGTGAAATCACCCAAACACCATCGCCATTACCCGCAGCTAAAACCATACCGTTTGAAATACCAAAACGCATCTTGCGTGGCGCAAGGTTAGCCACCATTACCACCAGTTTGCCTTTTAAGTCTTCAGGTTGGTAGAACTCACGAATACCACTGAACACATTACGTGGCTCAGCTTCACCAACGTTTAAAGTGAGTTGAAGCAGTTTTTCAGAACCTTCAACCGTAGCCGCTTCCAAAACTTCAGCAACACGCAGGTCAACTTTCATAAAATCATCAATATTAATGATTTCAGCTTCACCGACTTTAGGTTCAGCTTTCTTTTCAATCTTCTTCTCTTTTTTCTTCTCAGCTTTTGCTGGTTCAGCAGCAGGAGCAGCTAAAGAATCTTTAGATGCATCCACCATTGCCGCAACAGCTTTTGGATCTACACGTTGCATCAACGGCTGGAACAATGCAATTTCATGACCCACTAGAATTGTTTCGCGAGAAGCAAAATCGAAGCTTTCAAGTTGCAAGAAATCTTGAACCTGTTGAGCCAGTGTCGGCAATACAGGTGCTAAATACACTGCCAATTGACGGAACAGGTTAATACCCACAGAACATACGTCATGAACTTGTTGTTCCTGACCTTCCTGTTTCGCAAGTGCCCAAGGCTTTTTCTCATCGATGTACTGGTTGGCTTTGTCCGCAAGTGCCATGATTTCACGGATCGCTGCCGAGAACTCACGGTCTTCATATGCTTTTGCAATAGAATCACCCGCATCAATAAAGCTTTGCACCAGTTCAGGCTCTGCACATGTTGCACTTAACTTGTTATCAAATTTAGTGTTGATGAATTTTGCACAGCGGCTGGCAATGTTGACGACTTTACCAACCAGGTCGGAGTTCACTTTTTGTACAAAGTCATCCAGGTTCAAGTCCGAATCTTCAACTTTGTCTGAAAGTTTCGACGCGAAGTAATAACGTAGATATTCAGGGTTTAAATGCTCTAAATAGGTTTCCGCTTTAATAAAGGTACCACGAGATTTAGACATCTTCTGACCGTTGACTGTCAGGAAGCCATTTACGAATAAGCCTGATGGCGTACGGTAATTTGCACCTTCCAGCATTGCGGGCCAGAACAGGGCATGGAAATACACGATGTCTTTACCAATGAAGTGATAGACCTCATTTTCAGAATCTTTTTTCCAGTAGTCATCAAAATTCAATTCAGGACGTTTGGTTTTGATGTAGTTTTCAAAGCTCGACATATAACCAATCGGCGCATCCACCCAAACATAGAAATATTTGTTTGGCGCATCTGGAATTTCAAAACCGAAGTATGGCGCATCACGTGAGATGTCCCAGTCGTTCAAGCCATTTTCAAACCATTCGTCCAGCTTGTTGGCAATCGATACCGGCAAGCGACCTTCATCACGAGTCCATTTTTGCAGGTATTCACCAAAATTTGGCAATTTAAAGAAGTAATGATCAGATGATTTTTCGACTGGAGTTGCGCCACTTAAAGTGGAATGCGGATTCAACAACTCTGTCGCATTATAAGTTGCACCGCAGACTTCACATGAGTCGCCGTACTGATCTTCCGCCTTACATTTAGGACAGGTGCCTTTAATGAAACGGTCTGACAGGAACATGCCTTTTTCAGGATCAAAAAGCTGGGTCACCGGACGAACTGCAATATTGCCAGCATCACGGTTTTTCACATAGATTTCTGACGCACGGGCACGGTTGGTATCGCTATGCGTAGAATCATAATGATCGAAATGTACGCCAAAACCGTCAAAGTCACGAATGTGTTCTTTTTGCACATTGGCAATTTGCGCTTCAGGTGAAATGCCATTCGCTTCGGCACGCAGCATGATCGCGGTTCCGTGAGCATCATCCGCACAGACGTAAGTCACATCATGACCCATCGCACGCATGGCACGTACCCAAATATCTGCTTGGATATAGCCAAGTAAGTGACCCATATGAATCGGGCCATTGGCGTAAGGAAGGGCATTGGTGACTAAAATTTTACGCACGGATTCACTCTCTCATTCGTATTCATTATGCAATGGGCCATAATTTTACATGATGCCGAGGGGATTACAAAGAAATGCTTTACGGAAACCCTGCGAATAGATGGACTTGGAAAACCGAATACAAAACCTGCATCGTCCTTAGCATATAGCTTTTCAATACGGATTTGACTCAGCTCATGCTACATTCTGCAAATAATAGCAACAACATGTACAGGCTTTGTTGCAGTTTGCTTACTTCGCCCGATTCGCGTGATGCTTTGTGCTAAAAAATGGCTGATTGTTTATATGATATGCCTAAGGAGGGTACCTCATGACTCAGCAGAACCAAAATAATACGTCGAAGCAAAATCAAGATAAAGAACAACATGCACGCGAATTGAATGATCAACTTGCAAAAGAGCAAAAGCAAAATGAGATAGATAAACAGCATAATCAGGAACATAAGAATGGGCAAAGTGCCCAGACCCATGCTGATCAGAAATCTGATACTCAGCACAACGGCAAAGATACAAATGCTGAGCAATCAGCACAAAAAGACAATTCTCAAGAGAATCAGTCAGATAAAAAAACTGAAAGCTTTAAGATGGATGACTTAAAAGCCAAAGCGATTGCGATCGGTGAGGAACTATTGCAAAAAGGTGAAAAGCTTCTGAATGAGCTAAAACATGGCAAATCTGACCACCAGCAAAATACTGAGCAAGGTTCAGATGATGCGAAAAAGGCCAAAGCAGATCATGCCTCTCAAGATAAATCATCTAACAAGTCAGATAAACAGCATGCTAAAGATGGTCAGACCGATCAGCAGGCAGGTATGGCAAATTTAAAAGATGAAGCCATGCATAAGTTTGAAGATACCAGACAGAAAATCACAGACTTAGTCAGTGAAGCATCGGTTAAGTTCGCTGAGCTGAAACAGATGGCAACTGATACGATGAGTAAAATGAAAGATAACCAAGCGAAGGAAAGTAATTCTGATCAGCAGCAAGATGCCAAAGATACAGATTCAAAGAGCAATTCTCAGTCCAAAAAGGATGAATCGAAACAAGATCAGGATAAAAATAAAAAGGATCAACAGGACAAATCTGAAAACAATAAAAATCATAAATAGTCTGTGATCGTAGAGCCACTTTAATCACAGAGGGTTAAAGTGGCTTAACACGCTCGAGATAAATAAAAAAAATTTATTACATCAAAATAGTCCCATCTCTCTTTTAGACCTCTTGCGAAAGTAAAAACTGCCTCAATATAGATTTCATGAAATATCAGAAATTAAATCGTTTTTCAGATTCTGAATTCCAGCGCTTGGTTGGTGTACCTCGAGCAGTTTTTAGTGAAATGGTCGAAGTTTTAAAAGAAGCAGAATCACTTAAAAAGAAATTAGGGCGTCCTCATACTTTAGCTATAGAGGATCAATTATTATTAACACTCAATTACTTACGGAGCTACAACACCCAATTGGAATTGGCGGCAAATTACCATATCGCTGAAAGTAATGTGAATCGAACTATTAAAAAGGTTGAAGATGCATTAATGAAATCAAGACGTTTTACCCTGCCAAAACGAAGCATTACCACAGCAGACGAACAATTTAACTGGGTAATTATTGATGCGACAGAATGTTTAATAGAACGCCCGAAAAAAAAATCAGAGTAAGTTCTACAGTGGTAAAAAGAAGAAACATACGTTAAAAGCCCAAGTGATCTATCATCCGAAGAGCAAACAAATCATAGGAGTAGATATATCGTCTGGCAGTCAGCATGATATTAAATTGGCAAGAAAAACAGTTAAGAAATTCAAACATTGTGACTATGTTATGACCAATTTAGGGTACTATGGGTTAGAGCAAGATGGCTTTAAATTATTGATGCCAATAAAGAAAAAGAAGAATTTACCCTTATTTGATGCTGAGAAAAATTACAATAAAATGATTGGAAAAATACGAGTTGTAATCGAACATATTAACAGTCAATTGAAAAGATTTAGAATACTAAGTGAACGCTATCGAAATAGACGGAAAAGATTCGGTTTACGCATTAACTTAATCGCTGCACTGGTAAACCGGATGAACTTGCAATAACGACTTTCGCAAGAGATCTTTTCTTTCATTATTTCTATTCACCAAGATTTCATAAAATATTTCAAAAAACCAAGTAAAATAGTTGGGAATTTAAGATATCTCTTTCATCTTCTCCAATACAGTGCTTAACCTTCGCCTAAAACCCCGTTAAACTAGGCCATTCAGATGTCGATCTACATTTTTGGAGTAACCTATGTCCTGGCTTTCTTCGCTTAAATCGGTTTTTTCGCCTTCCAAGGAGGTGAACGAAGAAGCTGTGCAGAACGTACTGCAAAACTATATCTTGCCAAATTCTAGCAATGCCTTGAAAGATCGTATTACTCAGGTCAATGTACAGGGTGAAATTCTGCAAATCACTTTGAATACCTATCCAGAAGAAAAAGCGCAGCTGCAACAGATTCATGATGAACTGGCGGAAGCTTTGCAAAAATATGGTATTCAAGAGCTGAATATGCATGTGATTCAGCAGAAAACTGGACATAAGAAAGAAGGTGGTTGCGGGCATAACCATGCTGAAGGTGAAAACTGTTCAAGCGGGCCTAAAGCGGAAGCAAAACCCAATCTTCCGCCTGTGGTTGATGCGTCGGCACAGCCTGCAAAAGCTGAAGAAGCTGATCCAAATAATCCACCTATTCAAAAAGCTGCGCCGCAACAGCGTGATGTTCCAAAACACCCAAGGATTCAAAATGTGATTCTGGTGTCATCCGGCAAAGGTGGCGTAGGTAAATCGACCACGACTGTAAATCTGGCTTTGGCTCTACAGAAATTAGGCCTGCGCGTAGGCGTACTGGATGCCGACATTTACGGTCCAAGTATCCCGACCATGCTCGGCAATGCCGGCAAAACGCCAATGATCGAAGCAGAGCAGTTTGTCCCTATCGAAGCTTATGGAATGGCAGTATTATCAATTGGCCATTTAACTGGAGACCACAATACTCCAGTCGCCTGGCGTGGTCCAAAAGCCACGGGTGCATTAATGCAGTTATTCAATCAGACTCTATGGCCAGACCTCGATGTGCTGATGATTGATATGCCACCTGGCACAGGTGATATCCAGTTAACTCTCGCGCAGCGTATTCCGGTAACGGGCGCAGTAATTGTGACAACGCCACAAAACGTGGCCTTGCTGGATGCGACCAAAGGCATTGAATTGTTTAACCGCGTGCAGATTCCGATCATGGGCGTGATTGAAAACATGTCGACCCATATCTGCTCAAATTGTGGTTTTGAGGAACAGATTTTTGGTACAGGCGGTGGCGATAAACTGTCTGAGCAATATCAAGTCCCATTATTGGGTCGTTTACCTTTGGATGCTAAAATTCGTGAAAATGCCGATGCTGGAACGCCGTCAGTGATCGCGGGAGATGCTGCTGCAGAAAGCTATATGCTGATTGCAGAGAAAATTGCAGCGCAGTTACCTAAAGCAGAGAAAGACCATAGTCGAATTTTTTAATTCTATAGATAATTCAGATATTTAAGCCTTGGCTAAAAGCTAGGGCTTCTTATTTCTTATTTTTAAAATTAGCTCGATTTAAATGATCGAAATTGACTGAAATGACTATCGGGTGTTTATCCTGAAAGCTTATATAAATATTTGAATTAATTAAAATAAATAAATTTAAATTTTAGATCATATGTTCTCTTACAATTATTTTTTTGCAGCACTGACCGAATTCTTCTATGCTACTCGGATTAGAGCGAGGTCAAACTATGATTTCATGGTTTTTTATTGGTTTAGTGGCAACCATTCTTTTAACACCAGGCCCAACCAATACCTTATTGGCATCTTCAGGCATTCAGGTCGGATTTAAAAAAACATTTCGTTTAATTCCTGCGGAAGCCTTTGGTTATCTGATTGCCATTAGCTTATGGGGCATTCTGATCGGAAAAATTTCCGTTCATCTTCCGCTTTTACCGACCATTCTCAAACTTTTTAGTGCTGGCTATATTCTATTTCTCGCTGTGAAATTATGGCGGACTGCAGAAATAAGCGAAAATCTTGAAAATGTCTCGATTCGCGCACGAGAATTATTTTTGGCAACCTTGCTTAATCCTAAAGCACTTTTATTTGCCTCAGCGATCTTTCCTGTCATTGTCTGGAAAAGCGGCCAACATTATGTGACTCATATGCTGGTTTTCTTGCTTCTGTTGATCCCGATTGCATTCTTCTGGACTTTTCTGGGTTCAATCCTGGCCAGAAAAAACAGCCGCTGGCTGAACCAGAAAAACTTGCAAAAAACGGCTTCGCTGGTGCTAATGAGCTTTTCCATTCCTTTAAGCTATTCTGCACTTTTAAGTTTATAAGCTGATCTCAATCAGCAATTTTTTGGTAACTTGAGCTCTAAGACTTTCACTTATTTTCATTAGTGTCAATTTCAGTTAAAGTACGTCGCAATAACTTGTTTTTAAGATTTTTGGATTATATCAATGGCAATTAAGTCTGATCGTTGGATTCGCGAAATGAGCGAAAAACACGGCATGATTGAACCGTATGCAGAAAACCAGGTACGTTTGGATGAAAATGGTCAAAAGCTGATTTCGTATGGCGTATCTAGCTACGGTTATGACGTGCGTTGTGCGCGTGAATTTAAAGTATTCACCAATGTGCATTCTGCAATTGTTGATCCGAAGAACTTTGATGAACGCAGCTTTATTGATATCGAGTCGGATGTTTGTATCATTCCGCCTAACTCGTTTGCTTTGGCGCGTACGATCGAATATTTCCGCATTCCACGTAATGTCTTGACCGTGTGCTTGGGCAAATCGACTTATGCGCGTTGTGGCATCATTGTTAACGTGACTCCGCTTGAGCCAGAGTGGGAAGGACACGTAACTTTAGAGTTTTCAAATACGACCAATCTTCCTGCGCGTATTTATGCAGGTGAAGGTGTAGCGCAAATGCTATTTTTTGAATCTGATGAAGTCTGTGAAACCTCGTATAAAGATCGTGGTGGTAAATATCAAGGTCAGACAGGCGTTACTTTGCCGAAGACCTAATTGTTTTAAAATATTGAATGACGGGACTTTATGTCCCGTTTATTTTTTTGAGATTTTCATTCATCGGAAACTGCTATTTTTCGCCTAATTGGCTTTGGCATCTGTATTAAAAATCAGCATAATGGATTCCGCATAACCATAAAAAATATGCAATGCATTATAAAAAATCAAAGATTGGCGGCTGGGAAGCTGAAGCATAAGGTGCGGAGCATCGAATAAAAAGGAAAGAGTGAGATGGCTCAGATAAAAGATATATTTAAATTTCGCAAAAGTTATTTGGCGATGACAATCGGTTTCAGCCTGTTGCCTTCTGCACATGCGATGCAGGAATTATCAGATTCTTCTCTTTCTGACACCACCGGTGAGGGTGTTGCGCTGGTACTTGATGATTTTAAAATGGTGTTTCAAGGTCCTAAAGATCTTTCTGCTAGTTCTAGTTATGCCAGAGGCATTGAAAACCCCGGACAAGCAGATACAGGCTTTATTCGTATTATCCCGACGGGTGAGAATTACAACCAACTTGGGCAGCGTGTATACGACAAAGTTTATAAATCTACATATGATAATGCTTTTCATGTTGAAAGAACGCAGAATTATGCAACTGAGTATCAGCAAGCCTATGATACCTTAAAAACTGATTTTTATAATGATAACTATAATACGATTAAGAATACTTATGACACACAAGCTAACCGGGACGCATTTAAGCAAGAATTAGTTGATTATTACTCTGTACACGACAAATTTCACAGAACCCTTATCCTATCAGGATTCTGCCTTCTTAAAATTGCCAAAATTTCCTTAAACTCTTCTTTTTTCCCAAAACCAATTAAACGCTGAATCGCCATTTGAACATAGTCTAAACCATAGCGAAATAAACTCATTGAGAGTCGTCCAT
>NZ_JBWZQN010000052.1:0-25691 GCF_056724605.1 Prolinoborus fasciculus
TTGATGCCATTTTTCTTTATACTGTCACTGAGGCAGGTTGGACATTTGATTTCTAGAGTTATTCGCATTTCTCTATTTTATCAAAATTCAACCTACTTTGTTTCAGCATACTTTTTGAAACACCACCAAAGTTCTTAAATAAGACTGAATAACTCACTAGAGAACAATATTCTAATAAAATAGATAAATGCCCTCAAATGAGGGCTTTGTTTTTTACTTTAATAAATAATTCCTCAATAATAAAAATAAGGGTCTTGATTATTTCTAGCCACTTTATTGCACTCTTTACACCTAATACTCTCTATAGAATAGAGTCCACGAGTTTGCTTACCTTCGGCAGCAGCAATAAGATAAAAGTGCTGAGTATCGTTAAAACTATAGTCATCCCATGCTCCACAAACAGAACACTTAATAATTTTTCTATCGCAGTAAATGTGCGGCTTTTCCATTATATTTCCTCATTATTAAAAAATTTCTAAATTCTTCTATAAATATAAAGCTCACAGTTAAGGGTATCGACTTTAACTTAGTCGGAATTTTGATATAAAAACCTTAACTTCAATTTACCCCCTCCATCCATCCACAATATCAGCCCAGTCCTGCATCATTTTTCTACGATCTGCTAAATACTTGGCATGGTTATACGATGCACGTGTTTTATTCTCATCAGCGTGAGCCAGTTGAGTCTCGATCCACTTTTCATCATAACCAAGCTCATTCAATAGGGTGGATGCCGTAGCGCGGAAATCATGTGCCGTGACGTTCTGCATGATGTATTGCAGTGCACGATTGATTGTAGTGGCTGGCATCATCCCGCCCTTATAGACACCTTCAAAAACATACTTCTTGCGGCCAGTGAGCTTCTTCTGCTTAAGTAAAAGTTGATAAACCTGTTCAGACATTGGCACTACATGCGTCCTATTCTTCTTAGTTAGTCGCATGCCTTTTTTAAGCTGCTCCCGGGTTTGTTTTTCAAAAGTAATAGTTCTTTCTTCGAAGTCAATAAATGACCACTGCAGTCGACGCACCTCAATTGTGCGAAGCATGGTATAGAACAAAAATAAAATAGAATTGACCGTTGACTCAGCACCACCATAACTATCGATCCGCGCTCTAAACACCTTTCGTTCAGCCAAACTTAATGGTCTTGCATGTTCAACATCAGGCCGTGCAATGACTTCACGCACCGCATAAGTTGGATCATTCTCAGCTCTTAATGTCGCAATGGCATATCTCATCACAGAGCCAATTTTCTTCCTATTTTCAATTGCAGTAACTTCACCAGTGCCGCGATTATCCTGACTCTTAACACGCTTTACTGTATTTTGCATAATCTTCAGAACGTCAGCAGAGGTCACATCTTTAATATTTTTGTGGCCAATAACTTTATAGATATCCTTTTCCATCGCCCGATGAAAAGCATCAACATAGGTTTGAGATTTGTCCTTCAGTCGATCCGCAGCATATTCTTTTGCAATCGCCTCAAAACTATTTTCATCACAGAGCATAGCGGCTTTTTCTTGCTGACGATGCACAGCTGGATCGATATTGTTTGCAAGCAGTGATTTGATTTCATCTTGCTTTTGACGCGCCTCGGCCAAGCTTACAATAGGGTATTCACCCAGACTGATCATTGAGGCTTTTCCTGCATACCGATAACGCACACGCCACAGTTTTGTACCGGTAGAGCGAACCTCAATACATAGTCCACCCTGATCAGCAATACGGTATGCCTTTTCTATTGGTTTTAGTTTTTTTAGCTTGGTATCGTTAAGCATGTGAGTAACGCAAGAGATTAAATATTGTTACTCACTATATTACTCACAAAAGCGATTAATACAATTTAATTCTATTTTATGGTATTTAAGCCGAAACGATTGATAATAAAGACATAGGGATTTTAATTTAATGGTATTTTACAGTATTTAATTATTATGATAATTCTCGACCATTAAAAGCATGAGCTTAACCTATTGAAATTAATGCACTTAAATGTGCTAATGTTGTCCAGATCGTACTTTATTTATACGTGTTGCAAGCACTTGCCTGACACAACTAAATCATTGATTTCATTGTGTGAAAATAAAGCACGCTTCATCATAGCAAAAAATAGCCCCATTCGGCGCAACAATTTCGCTCAATTTATTGGCTTTAAAAACCTGTAGAAAATTAAATAAAATTTTATAATGATTTAAAGTAATAGGCTTACTCATAGAAAGATTTAAAAGGCTATTTTTTAGAGTAAAACTTAAAAATGAAAAAATTAAGGTCAAAGAGAGGTAAAATGCTTGATGAAAAAAACATCACTTGAATAATTAAGCTTTATATAAACTTTTCTATTGAAAGTAGATTTAAAGAAAATGCCTCATAATAGGCATACAATCCCAAATGAATCGCAAAATTTTCTTTACTGATATCTACTAAAAAAAGCTCAATTTTTATCCAAAAACAAGTAAAAATATAACAAAAGTAAGAAAAAGCAGCATATTTGCTATAAAAAGCTATGTTTCTTATACATTTTTATAGATACATGCACTATTTAGGTGCGCTAAAAAATAAAGCTGAAATAAAATAAATGAAGAATGCTTGAATATAGTGCATTTAGTTTTGCAGCTAGTATAATAGCCGCAAAGTATTTTTGTCACTTCATGATTTCTTATAAAGATTTCAAGATTTTATCTATACTTTTAAAAGTTGGTACGGTAATTGCTTAATAACTATCAACTGCTAACACGCACTTCACGGGTGCAACAAAAACATCGGAGCAAAATGAGCATGGCGAACAAGGTCCTTCAACTCATACAAGAAAGTGGCGCAAAATGGGTCGATTTTCGCTTTACTGATACCAAGGGTAAAGAGCAACACGTCACTTACCCAGCAGACAGTATTGATGAAGATACATTTGAAGACGGCAAAATGTTTGACGGTTCTTCAATTGCAGGTTGGAAAGGCATCGAAGCATCGGACATGATTTTACGTCCGGATGCGGCAACAGGTTTTATCGACCCGTTCTTTGCAGAGCCAACAGTTGTTGTAACTTGTGACGTCATCGAGCCATCAACTGGTCAAGGTTATGATCGTGACCCACGTTCGATTGCGCGCCGTGCAGAAGAATATTTGAAATCTACCGGTATCGGTGATACTGCATTCTTTGGTCCAGAACCAGAATTCTTCGTATTTGACGAAGTAAAATGGGAAATCGACATGTCTGGCGCGCGCCATACATTGATCGCTGAAGAAGCTGCTTGGTCAACTAACAAAGACTACGAAGGCGGTAACTCTGGTCACCGTCCACGCGTAAAAGGCGGTTACTTCCCAGTTCCTCCTGTAGATTCTTCACATGACATGCGTGCAGACATGTGTGCGCGTATCGAAGACATCATGGGTCCAGGTCGTGTAGAAGTACATCACCACGAAGTTGCTTCTTGCCAGTTAGAAATTGGTGTGAGCTTCAACACTATGGTGCGTAAAGCAGACGAAGTTCAACAGTTCAAATATGCGGTTTGGAACGTTGCGCATCAATATGCAAAAACAGCAACCTTTATGCCTAAACCAATGGTTGGCGATAACGGTTCTGGTATGCACGTGCATATGTCGATCTCTAAAGACGGCAAAAACCTGTTTGCTGGTGATGAATATGCAGGCCTTTCAGAAATGGCGTTGTACTTCATCGGTGGTGTAATTAAACATGCCCGTTCTTTGAATGCGATCACTAACCCTTCTACAAACTCGTATAAGCGTTTGGTTCCACATTTCGAAGCACCGATTATGCTTGCTTACTCAGCGCGTAACCGTTCTGCATCTATCCGTATTCCTTACGTGTCTAGCCCGAAAGGCAAGCGTATTGAAGCGCGTTTTCCAGATCCAATGATGAACCCGTACCTAGGTTTCGCGGCATTGTTGATGGCTGGTCTTGACGGTATTCAAAACAAGATCCACCCAGGTGAAGCTGCTGACAAGAACTTGTACGATCTTCCACCGGAAGAAGAAGCAAAAATCCCTACAGTGGCGCATAGCCTGGATATGGCGCTTGAAGCACTTCAAGCGGATCATGATTACCTGTTAAAAGGTGGCGTGTTCACGAAAGAAATGCTTGATGCTTATATCGAGCTTAAAACTGAAGAAGTTCGTCGTCTAAACACGACTACTCACCCAGTTGAATTTGATATGTACTACAGCTTGTAATTCATCACGAATTAAAGCGAAGAAAACCCGCGCATGTCGCGGGTTTTTTTGTATCATCTATTTATAATTTTAAATGATTGATGGGCTTAAATGGCACAACGTAAAAAGCACACCAGCTTTTATCCATGGATTGATCCAAAAGATCATAACAAAGGTTTTAAGTTGAACTTCTCTGAAGTGACTTATCTTGAAGTGGGGCGGACTCCCGAGGGTTATAAGCAGGCTCAATTTGTGGCGCTGAAAAATCCTGAAATAGCGCTGGATTATGCTTATCCAGAATCATTTTATTTGAGTGCTGAAGGTTTTATTTTAATTAAAACCCCACAAGGCAAATATGAAATCATTGCAAAAACAGATAACTGTTAACAATGAATAGTCGTTCTAGAAATCAAAATCAGCGTGTGCTGCTGTCAACTCTGCCTGTTGAGTTAAAACCGTGGCTGTATGCATCGGGTTCACTCACGCAACAACTGACCGATTTGGCGCAAGGACAATTCCATGTCGAGCCAATTCAAGAGCATTTTCAGCGTTTAAGCTTTGCCAATGCCAAATGGATGCAGATGTCACATCAGCATACTTCCTGGGTGCGTGAAAGTTATCTCTACGGCTCGGAACAGTCTCCTTGGGTGAAAGCCAAAAGCATCTTTCCGATTTTAAGCCTGCAAAAAAAAGCCCGAATTTTTCAGCATATTGGCACCAAACCGATTGGCTGGTTTCTGTTTCAGCGCACTAATCCACTGTGCCAGCGCCGGGTGGTACTTTTAGATGAGGGCTGGACCCGTCAGAGCTGCTATACTTGGCACGGCTGTAAATTTATCGTACAAGAAACATTTTTACCGGCATTTGAACACTTTATACAAAATTCACGGGCTTGATTTTTATGGCAACCGCACAAGCAATCACCTGGCGTGAGCGTCTTAGCGCCTATTATTATCTTTGTCGTTTTGATAAACCGATTGGGACTGAACTGGTTTTTTGGCCTACCATGTGGGCGCTGTGGATTGCAGCTCAGGGCATGCCACGTATTGAAATTTTAATTCCCATGATTTTGGGTGTGATTTTTATGCGGGCGGCAGGCTGTGCCATTAATGATTTTGCTGACCGTAAAGTCGATGCACATGTGGAGCGTACTAAAAACCGCCCATTAGCGACCGGGATTATCAGTGCCAAAGAGGCCGTAATGGTATTTCTGGTTTTGGTGGCTGCCAGTGCCTGCTTGCTATTTTTTCTGCCAATCGAAACTTTTTACTGGTCATTTGGGGCTTTATTTTTAGCGTTTATTTATCCTTTTATGAAGCGCTATACCCATTTACCTCAAGTCTTTTTGGGTGCAGCATTTTCCTGGTCGATTCCGATGGCTTATACCGCAGTTGGACAAACGCCGGATTTAACCTGCTGGCTTCTATATTTTGGTAATCTGGCCTGGACCGTAGCCTATGATACCCAATATGCAATTGCAGATCGTGAATACGATTTAAAGATTGGGGTGAAATCAACCGCGATCTTATTTGGTCGATATGATATTCAGATCATTAGCGCTTTGCAGGCCATTAGTATTCTTTTGATTGCTGTAGCACTTTGGCTAGAAAATTTACTGATTCCATTTGGTTTGGCTGCATTAATTGTTGTCACTCTCGATTTTATTTACCAATGGTTTAAAACTCGAGATAAAAATCCACATTTGTGTTTCTGGGCGTTTAGGCATAACCGCTGGATTGGACTGATTATTTTTGCAGGAATACTACTGGCTTTGAGGTAGTGACTGTCTATCGACTGAGAAAAAAGCGTCCTATAAGGATGCTTTTGTTATTGCCTAATCTATAAGGCTTGAGCTATGACTTTATTTTGTTATATTGGGCAGTGTAATTAAATGACGAAATTAAAGCAGGTTTGTTATGTCCGAGCAGCCACAGCCCCGCAGTGTCAAAAAGCTATTGATCTTCGGTACGCTTGCACTTTGTATTCCGGTATTTTTAATTAGTATGGCATTTCTTGCAGTGAATAGTGATGCTAAAAATCAGGAAAAATACAAGCAGCAGCAGACAGATATGATTGCGCGTATTGAAGCACGAGAAGCTGCGGAAAAGCTCAAAGCAGAGCAGGATGTTAAGGCAGATTCAACTCAAGCTGCGTCTGAAAGTAGTGCAACAGCACCTTAATCTATCTAAAATCCCTTTGCACTTGTCTAATACTGCAAATGTCTGTGTAGTAGATAGTTGCATGGGTTTCTGCAAACGATGATTTGACTGTAGATATTCGATACTTAGTAATTAGGCAAGCTGTATTCTAGAATGGAAAAATATAGCCACCCATCATCCGATCGGTGGCTATATTTAAATCATCTTAAAGCAATTCTTTGCGCAATTGTTCTGAAGATTTAATTGAAAGTAGGGCAGGTGCTACATCTAGGGCTGTTTTGGCACCATATTGCTGAGTTTGATTCAGACGGTAGCAGGCACGGGCATAAGCCACTAGAACACTTGCAGTAAACTCTGGATTGCTATTCAGCTTTAAAGAAAACTCAATCACCTGTTTTTGTGCATCACTGGTATTACCACTACGAATGACAAAACCGCCATGTGGCATATCTTGGTGATCTTTCAGTAAAGTTTCCTCACTGATAAAATTCACAGTCGTATTATAATCTGCAAAATAATCAGGCATGCTGACGATGGTTTGTTCAACTGTTGCTGCATCAGCTCCTTGTTCCAAGACCACATAACAGTCACGATGATGTTTATCTTTGGTGCTTAACTCAGGTCGTGCGCCACTGCGGACTTGTTCAATAGCATCAGTGGATGGAATGGTATATTGAACACCAGCTTTCACCCCAGGTACACGGCGGATCGCATCCGAATGGCCTTGGCTTAAGCCTTTACCCCAAAAAGTATAAGTTTCGCCATCTGGTAATAGCGCTTCACCAAATAAACGGTTAATCGAGAACATGCCAGGATCCCAGCCAATAGAAATCATGGCTGTTTTTTTGTTAGCAAGGGCGGGTGCATCGACTGCAGCATAGTATTCCGGAATACGTGCATGCGTATCAAAACTATCTACAGTATTGAATTTACTTGCAAAGATAGGCGCCTGTTGTGGCAAGTCATCTTTAGAGCCGCCACAAAGAATCAGCACATCAATTTTATCGCTAAACTCATTTAATAGTGCATCCATGCTATACACTTGAGTTTCTGCAAAGCAAGGAGAGACGCTGCTTGGTGAGCGGCGAGTAAAAATACCGACAAGCTGCATATCAGGATTTTTCTGGATGGCAGTTTCAACACCGCGGCCAAGATTACCGTAACCCGCGATACCAATACGAATAGAATTTTGCATAAATAAACGATCACTGAATAAAAAAACAACGCCAAAAATAAGCAAGGTGATGATGGCCAGAAATGGAACAGGCCAATCAGGTCATCTGACTTATATTTTGTTTTCGAAAGGATTATAGAGCGATAATTTAAACTTTATCACCCTAATCCTGCAGAAAGGCAGGTTTAACTGAGAATGCTTGTGATGAGACGCTAAATTGGACGAGGATAGGTTAGTTTTGAAGCATGAAAAGCTGCCGAGAAATTAAAAGCGGAGCAGGAGGCTTTGATTAATCCAATTCAAGCTGCAGCGAGAAATATCGAAATTGCAGCTTAATTTATTTTAAATCCCTTTGCAGTTGTCTGATAGTCGGAATCTGGGTGTATCGAATCACGGTATAGCCTGCTGCAATCAGCATGGCATCGCGTTCAGCATCTTCCTGCTCTTTGCCAATATGGCTCGGATCATCCAGTTCGACAATCGCCACTACATTATATTCACGATCAAGTACCACGAAGTCTGTGACTTTGCGATTAAATTGATTGCGCATTTTCATCTGATCGTGCGTGATCAAAGCGCTAAACGCGACTTGTGCCAGAATGTGATGATGAGGAAAGGCATCTTTCAGACGTGTAAACATCCTGCTTTCAAAAGCAGTAATGACGCGCTTCGGATAGAATTTCTTTTGACGGGTGAAGAGATGTGGGAAGAGCAGGCAAACTAATGCAAAAGTTGCCAGGCAGCCAATCACAAAAAATATAAACTGACTCAAATTAAACACAGATCACAAAAGGGGAGAATAAAAAAACCCACTTCGCAATGAGTGGGTTTCTTCAGAATCTTGGCTCTCCCACCTGGGCTCGAACCAGGGACCTGCGGATTAACAGTCCGTCGCTCTACCGACTGAGCTATGGGAGAATAGATTGGCTCTCCAACCTGGGCTCGAACCAGGGACCTGCGGATTAACAGTCCGTCGCTCTACCGACTGAGCTATTGGAGAATCTGACAGCGATTATAGAGAGATTTGAAAAGGGGTCAAGGCACTTTTAGAAAAAAGCTGAAGAAATTGAATCAAGTGTTTTAAAAATAGTCGAAAAGGTTTGTAGTTTAAACTGTTATGTTTATGTAAACCGGTCCTAACAGCAAAATCGCGATCAGCCTGAATTTTGATAAGTGATCTGGATCATAAGAAATGAGCGGTTGATCGCGCATATAAATCAATATGATCTCAATTTAAAAAATACAGCTATAAAAAAACCCACTTCGCAATGAGTGGGTTTCTTCAGAATCTTGGCTCTTCCACCTGGGCTCGAACCAGGGACCTGCGGATTAACAGTCCGTCGCTCTACCGACTGAGCTATGGAAGAATATATGGCTCTCCAACCTGGGCTCGAACCAGGGACCTGCGGATTAACAGTCCGTCGCTCTACCGACTGAGCTATTGGAGAATCTGATCGGCATTTTAGGGATGAATAACCAGGTCGTCAATCAATTAATGTAAAGAAATGAATTGTTTGCTTCATAAATATTCATTTAGAGCCTAAAAATAAAAAAATCACCCGAAGTGGGTGATTTTTTTAGCAAAGAAATAAAAAATTATTTCTCAACACCTGCAGGCTGACCTGCATATTTCGCATTTGCATAATCCCAGTTTACTAGGCTTTCTAGGAAAGTAGAGATGTACTTAGGACGAGCATTACGGAAATCGATGTAGTAAGCGTGTTCCCAAACGTCAATCGTCAACACTGCAATTTTACCGTGCGCCATTGGCGTATCAGCATTTGAAGTTTTCATGATAGAAAGCTGACCGTTTACTTCGTCAGCCACTAACCAAGCCCAACCTGAACCAAACTGAGTAGTTGCAGCAGCAGCAAATTCTTCAGCAAATTTTTCATAAGAACCGAAAGCTTCGTCAATTTTTGCAGCCAAAGTACCAGTTGCTTTACCGCCACCGTTTTTAGCCATACAGTTCCAGTAGAACGTGTGGTTCCAAACTTGAGCCGCGTTATTGAAAACACCTGCTTTAGAAGCATCACCAGCAGTTGCTGTAATAATTTCTTCTAGAGTTTTGCCTTCAAGCTCAGTACCAGCGATCAGGTTATTCAGGTTAACCACATACGTATTGTGGTGTTTGTCGTGATGGTATTCTAAAGTTTCCTTGCTGATGTGTGGAGCAAGATCTTCGTAGCCGTAAGGTAATGCTGGTAAAGTAATGGTTGTCATGTTCTCAATTCCTTGCATTTTGCTGGGTTTTAACAATAAGTGGCTTTATTGTAATAGATAATCGGGCAGAAATGGGCATCGTGTATAAATAACAATACAGAATAAAGCCTGAAAATATATGAATAAAGCCACTGATCATAACCGTCAGTCGAATTAAATCGGATTGTTTAATTCGAAATAATCATACTCAATATTAAACTGTTCTGAAATAGCCTTGCCAAGGCGTTGCACACCGTATTTTTCAGTCGCATGATGGCCACAAGCATAATAATGCACATTCAGTTCCTGAGCTTCATAAAAGGTGCGTTCGCTCACTTCACCTGAAATATAGGCATCACAATCTTGTAGTGCCGCTTTTTGAATATAATCCTGCGCACCACCGGTACAGAAACCGACTTTATGGATTTGAGTTTTTTCAGCAGGAAGATGAATCGCATCAAAGCCCAGCTTTTCTGAAACATAATTTTTAAAATCTTCCGGACTCATTGGCTGTTTTAAATAGCCAATATTGCCAATTGGACGTTTCTCACTCGGATCAAGCTGTTCGATATTTTCGAGTTCTAATAAATCCGCAATGGCGGCATTATTTCCCAGTGTTGGATGACTGTCTAAAGGCAGATGATAGCCAACCAGTGAGATATCATGTTGAATCAGGGTTTTAATGCGTTTACCACGCATTCCCGTAATCGGATAGGCTTCTCCTTTCCAGAAATAGCCATGATGAACCAGCAATAAATCTGCGCCTTGCTCAATTGCAGCTTCAATTGCACTCTGGGAGGCGGTCACGGCACAGAGGATTTTATTCACTTCGGATTTGCCTTCAATCTGCAAGCCATTCGGTGCATAGTCCTTAAATTCACGTGCTGCCAAAGTCTGGTCACACCATTGAATAATATCGTTCAAATTCGCCATAAAATTCCTGTAAGTTTAAAAACTTGCCCATATTTATCTATAGGTCTAATTGTAACTAAAGCTGCACAAATCTCTGTGGAATTTTTTGTGTTTAGTTATGTATTTAGCATTACAATAGGACACAAATTACTTAGTCATCAACGAATTAAAATATTTTAGAGGATAGCAACGTGCGCCGCACCTTTACATGGTTACCCTGGGTGTTACTGATTTTAGTCATTATCGGTTTTTTGGGGTGGCAACAACTACAAAAACCAAAGGCACCAGTTGCGCCAGATGGCGTCAAAATGCCTGCTGAAAAAGTAGAGCCGTTGATTGATACGTCGCGCTCAGGAGGCGTGGTCTCCTACAGTGCTGCTGTAAAAGTGGCAGCCCCGGCTGTCGTGAATATTTTTACTACCCAAAAAGTCAAGCAACAGGCGCATCCTTTACTGACCGATCCGGTATTTCGTGAATTCTTTGGCGATCAGTTGCCTGACCAGTATGGACAAAGCCCGAATGAAAACAGTTTAGGTTCGGGTGTAATTGTACGTCCAGACGGTTATATCCTGACCAATAACCACGTGATTGCGCAGGCCGATCAGATTGTAGTGGCTTTGCAGGATGGACGTCGTGCCGAAGCTAAAGTGGTCGGAACTGACCCGGATACCGATCTGGCCGTGATCAAGATTGAACTGACGCAATTGCCAGTTTTGCCATTTAAACTCAGTGGCAATGAAGTCGGTGATGTGGTTCTGGCCATTGGTAATCCTTTTGGTGTTGGGCAAACCGTGACGCAGGGGATTATCTCGGCAACGGGCCGTTCAGATTTGGGTATCAATACCTATGAAGACTTTGTACAGACCGATGCTGCAATTAACCCGGGTAACTCGGGCGGTGCACTTATTGATGTCGCCGGTAATTTAATTGGTGTGAATACTGCAATTTTCTCGCAGTCTGGTGGTTCGCTGGGGATTGGTTTTGCCATTCCGGCCAAAATTTGTCAGCAGGTGATGAATGCCATTTTGAAAGATGGCCGTGTGGTTCGTGGCTGGTTAGGGATCAGCTTATTACCTGCAGAGCGTGATGATGTCCTGCAACCCAAAGAAAAAGGTGTGACGGTCGCAGAAGTGCTACCGAATGGACCTGCTGCCAAGGCTGGAATCCAGCGTGGCGATAAGATTATGAAAGTAAATGAGGAAGAGATTAGTTCTGCCTCACATCTGATTAATTTTGTGGCCTTGCAAAAGCCAAACAGTACCATTCAGATTGAAATTGAGCGGGCAGGAAAAACCATGATCCTAGAGGTTGTGGTGACTGAACGTAAGGCACAAGACAGTGCTTCACAATATATTCCTCTGCCAGGCCAATAAGTTTGATTAAAAAAAATCCCTCATGATGAGGGATTTTTTTTATACTTTCTTTCAGCATGTTCTGATACAAAAGTGAAATATTAAGCGTTTTATAAATCATTTAGCTTAGTGAAATAACATTAAAAGAGAAAATAAAAATGAATTTTATGACGGCAGATCAGGCCAAAATTTTATCTAATGTTGCTAACCTGAATATTGAAATGTATAAGCCACGTCTGGCGCAACTGATTGAAGATAATGCCCGGCAAGGCAATACAGCGGTACTGACAGTTTTTCCCAAACATCTGCCTTTGGAAGATATCCGTGCCTTGTCTGCCGAGTTAACAGATCTGGGTTATAACGTACGTTTTGAAGTACAAGAATTTTATTACAGCTTTAATGTCTACTGGCTGTAATTTTAACAGTTGTTCAAAAAAGGTCCTGTTTAGGCATATATTTTGCTGCGTTCATCTCATATTTAAACTATGAGAAATTTATGTCTTTATTTATTCATCATGCAGCACAGGCAGATGCACCTTATGTGGTGCTTTCGTCCGGACTGGGCGGACATGCCAGTTTCTGGAATCCTCAAATTAGAGTTTTACAGCAGCATTTTCATGTGGTTACTTATGACCAGGAAGGCTGTCATTCAGATTCTGAACTCTTGCCCACGCCTTATTCGATCGACCATATGGCCGGCCAGATTCTGGATTTATTGATCAATGATGGCATTCGAGAGTTTCATTTTATCGGGCATGCGTTGGGCGGACATATCGGCATGCAACTGGCGACCTATCAGGCTGAAAGAAAGTTTAAGCTGCTCAGTTTGACCATGTTAAATGCTTGGGGAGAGCTGGATGCTCATACTCAGAAGTGTTTCGAAGCCCGGACTTCGTTATTGCTCAATAGCAAGGCAGAGGCATATGTGAGAGCACAGGCTTTATTTCTTTATCCGCCGCAGTGGATTTCAACCCATATTGATCAGTTAACCGAAGCAGAAAATAAGCAGCTCCTTGACTTTCCACCGATCAAAAATGTTCTGGCACGCCTACAAGCCGTGCAGACTTTTAAACTAAACACAGAACATCAACAGGCACTCAAAGATATTCCTATACATCTGCTTGCCAATCAGAATGATTTCCTGGTGCCTTATCAACGGTCACAGCAATTACAGCAATGCTTGCCGCATAGTCAGCTAAGTTTGCTTGCTACAGGTGCACATGCATCTACTGTGACCGAGACAGATCAGGTGAATCAACTGATCCTTTCATTCCTGATTTCCCCTTAGTTTGAAGATTTTTTTAAAGCCAGACCTCGTGTCTGGTTTTTTATTTTTTCTAATCAATCATTTTTGTAGCATCAGCATGGTTTTTACTTCGAATTGATGCATGAACTGCAAATGCAAAAATTGCTACGAGTGCACTTGAATGAAACAATATGTTCAAAATTGACTCATAGGTAAAAATGGTTATTTTACTAAAAATTCAAAAAATAAAATATTAAGTAATTGATAATTATAAATTAAATATAGTTGGCACACGCTTTGCAATGTTTATCTTGTAAATAAAATTCCCGAAGTGGAATCAGAATTTTGAATAAGTGTTAAAAATAATGAGGTGTGAAAATGAAAATAGGTGTCTTCTGTCCAATTGGAAATAACGGCTGGTTAATCTCTGAAAATGCACCACAGTACATGCCGACTTTTGAGTTAAACAAACAAATCGTACAACGTGCTGAACACTATGGTTTCGATTTCGCACTCTCCATGATCAAGCTGCGTGGCTTTGGTGGCAAGACCGAATTCTGGGAACATAACCTGGAAACTTTCACCCTGATGGCGGGTCTCGCAGCCGTGACCAGCAAAATTCAAATTTATGCAACGGCAGCCACTTTGGTCATGCCACCGGCAATTGTGGCACGTATGGCGTCTACCATTGATTCTATTTCTAATGGCCGTTTTGGTCTAAATGTGGTGACTGGCTGGCAACCACCTGAATATACCCAAATGGGTATGTGGCCAGGTAATGACTATTTTGGTAAACGCTATGAATATCTGTCTGAATATGTACAAATTCTGCGTGAACTTTGGGCGACTGGTAAGTCAGACTTTAAGGGCGAACATTTCCAGATGGAAGATTGCCGTGTCAGCCCACGTCCACAAGCGGATATGAAAATTATCTGCGCAGGTCAGTCTGATGCAGGTTTAGAGTTTTCTGCACAATATGCCGATTATAACTTCGTGTTTGGTAAAGGCTTGAATACTCCAACAGCTTATGCAGAAATTAATGACCGCCTAAAAGAAAAAACAGATGTAACTGGCCGTGATGTACAGACTTATGTGCTGTTTATGGTGATTGCTGCAGAAACTGATGAAGAAGCTCAAGCCAAATGGCAGCACTATAACGATGGTGCCGACATGGAAGCGATTAACTGGCTGATGAATCAAGGCGGTAAAGATACGACTTCTGGTACAGATACCAATATCCGTCAAATGGCTTCGAGTGTATCTCCAGTGAATATCAATATGGGTACGCTGGTGGGTTCCTATGGAAATGTGGCACGAATGTTGGATGAAATTGGCGAGATCAAGGGTACCGAAGGTGTGCTACTGACTTTTGATGATTTTATTCAAGGCGTTGAAAATTTCGGTCAGAAAATCCAGCCACTGATGAAATGTCGTGATCATATTGTCATTGAAGATGCAGCACCGGTTATGGAGAAAAGCGCATGAGTGAATCAGTCGTAACAGCCGGTTTTACTGAAAAACTCGGCACAGGAAAAACCCTTAAAGCTGAACCCGAAGCGATTTGTCTTGCACCAGAACAAACAGCTTTGATCGTCATTGATATGCAGAATGCTTATACCTCGCAAGGCGGCTATCTGGATCTGGCGGGCTTTGATGTCTCAAAGACCAAGCCAGTAGTGGAAAATATTAAAAAGGCTGTTGATGCTGCACATGCAGCTGGTATTCAGGTGATTTATTTCAAAAATGGCTGGGATGCGGAATATAAGGAAGCGGGTGGTAAGGACTCTCCAAATTTCCATAAATCCAATGCCTTAAAGACCATGCGTAAACATCCTGAATTACAGGGACAGTTATTGGCCAAAGGTAGTTGGGATTTTGAACTGATTGATGAGTTAAAGCCATTGCCACAAGACTTGGTGATCGAAAAGCCACGTTATAGCGGTTTCTTTAATACCGCGTTGGACAGCATGTTGCGTGTGCGAGGAATCCGTAATCTGGTCTTTGTCGGAATTGCCACCAACGTTTGTGTGGAATCGACGCTACGTGATGGCTTCTTCCTGGAGTATTTCGGTGTCGCACTTGCTGATGCCTGCTATCAGGCAGGTCCAGCCGAAGCTCATGAAGCCAGTCTGTATAACATCAAGACCTTCTTTGGTTGGGTGTCAGATACTGCAAATTTTGTCGAGACCTTTCAAAAAGAAAGTGAGTAACTAAAAGAAACTAAATCAGCTGTAAGCGCATAAAGAATTAAAGATCAGAATTAAGGAAAAAATAGTATGCCTAAAGAAATCATTATTCCAGCAGGAACATCGAAACCATTAGCACCTTATGTACCGGCAACCAAGGCAGACAATATTGTGTATGTATCCGGTACATTAGCTTTTGATGAAAATAATAATGTGGTGCATGTCGGTGATGCCGCAGCACAGACCCGTCATATTCTGGAAACTATCAAGCGTGTGATTGAAGAAGCCGGTGGCAGCATGGATGACGTAACGTTTAACCATGTCTTTGTCAAAGACTGGGCAGATTATGCTGCGATTAATACAGTTTATGCTGAGTATTTCCCGGGAGATAAACCGGCACGTTATTGCGTACAGACAGGTTTGGCCAAACCTGATGCGCTGGTCGAAATTGCTTCGATTGCCCATGTATAAGCCGATCCACCTGATTCAATCTCATTACTAGATGCCCCAGGTCTGAAACTGAATATTGACTTGGGGGAGGGAGAACAGCATGAATGCCAAACTATCTAAAATCATCACAGAAACAGTTGTAGAAAATAACGCATTAAATAAGGTTTTGGCGACTAACGCATCAGATGACATCTTTACCCAGGTCGATCAGCAGATTTTCCGTCAGGGCATGTCTAATCTAGGTGCTGCAGTGAATGTCATTACCACGCAAGGCGATGCAGGAATGGCTGGATTTACCGCTTCGGCCGTATGTAGCGTGACGGATACACCACCAACGTTACTGGTGTGCCTGAACCGTTCTGCGTCAGTCTATGAAACCTTTAAAAAGAATCAGGTGTTGTGTGTGAATACCCTGGCATCACATCAACAAAATCTTTCCAATCTGTTTGGTGGAAAAACACCAATGGCAGAGCGTTTCAGTCAGGGGAACTGGAAAACTTTGGTGACCCAGTCGCCTGTACTTGAAGATGCCTTAGTCAGTTTTGACTGCGAGGTGGTCCAATGTTTATCCGTAGGCAGTCATGACGTGCTGTTCTGTGAGGTGAAAGCCATGTGCCAGAGTCAAGGCAATGCGCTGATGTACTTTAACCGTTCTTACTGTGAGCCACACAAAATGTGCTAAATCAATTCAGTCCTAATCAAGGAGGGGAAGCCGATGCAAGAAAAAGAAACGTGGTTTCCAAAATTTAAGCCTTACCAAGGCAATCTCGATACCACACCCGTGCAAACAGATGAATATCTGCCTGCTGGGAAAAGTATTATTCTCGGGTTACAGCATGTGTTTGCGATGTTTGGGGCAACCGTGCTGGCGCCACTTTTAATGGGGTTTGATCCCAATCTCACGATTTTTATTACCGGGATTGGCACCATTTTATTTTTCCTGATCACTGGCGGTCGATTGCCAAGTTATCTGGGGTCTAGTTTTGCCTTTATTGGCGCCGTGGTGGCGGTCACAGGCTACTCCGGAGCAGGGGCGAATCCCAATATCGGGCTGGCGCTTGGCGGTACCATTGCTTGCGGTATTGTCTATGCCTTGATTGGTCTGCTGGTCATGAAAACCGGTACCAACTGGATTGAAAAACTGATGCCGCCAGTAGTGACAGGCGTGATTGTGATGATCATTGGTTTGAACCTGGCGCCAGTCGCAATTAAGAGTGTTTCAGCGAACCAGTTTGATTCCTGGATGGCATTAATCACCATTATCTGTATCAGTGTGATTGCTGTGTTTACCCGAGGAATGGTACGCCGTCTGTTGCTGTTATTGGGCTTATTGTCTTCCTATCTGATTTACTTCCTTTTCACAAACGTCATGGGCTTCGGATCTGCGATTGATTTTACCAAAGTCAGTGAAGCAGCATGGTTTGGTTTGCCGAATTTCCAGAGTCCGGTCTTTGAAATGAATGCCATGCTGATGATTGCACCAGTGGCCATTATTCTGGTTGCAGAAAATCTTGGGCACTTTAAAGCGGTATCCGCAATGACTGGTAAAAATCTGTCGCCGTATATGGGACGCGGTTTCTTTGCAGATGGGGTTTGTACTTCATTATCCGCTTCTGTCGGCGGTACCGGGATGACCACTTATGCTGAAAATATCGGTGTGATGGCAGTGACCAAAGTGTACGCCACCACCGTATTTATTTTTGCCGGGATCTTCGCTATTTTGCTGGGACTTTCACCTAAATTTGGTGCGGTGATCAGTACCATTCCAGTAGCTTTATTGGGTGGCGCATCGATTGTGGTCTTCGGGTTGATTACTGTGGCGGGTGCCAAAATCTGGGTGGATAACCATGTTGATTTTACCAAGAACAGTACCCTGATTATTGGTGCGGTGTGTCTGATTATGGGGACAGGTAATTATAGCTTGCAGATTGGTGGTTTCGATTTGGGTGGTATCGGTACTGCGACTTTGGCTGCGATTTTGTTGAACCTGTTCCTAAATCGTGGTGAAGATAAAGAATTGCCAGCATCTGAACCAGCTGAAACCGTAACTGAGGTTGAGGCTAAGCCAGTCGCTTAATATGAGGAGCATTTTTTGAGTCATTCAATTGCATTTTTAGGACTCGGGGCAATGGGCTGGCATATGGCCTCCCATTTGCCAAAACTCGGGCATCAGGTTTGGGTCTGGAATCGAACTGAACAGAAAGCTGTAACGCATGCTGAAATTTTTGCAACTCAAGCAGTGAGTATTAAGCAGGCGGTTCAGGCAGATTTTATCTTTTCCTGTTTGCCGACCAGTCAGGATGTGGAAGCATTGATTGCAGCCCATCCACCCAAACAAGGTGCAATCTGGATTGACTGTACCAGCGGTGTACCGGAATCTGCCCAAAAACTGGCGAAGCTCTTGGAGCAACAAGGCAGTTTTTATCTGGATGCTCCAGTATCCGGTCAGACTGTTGGGGCAGAAAAAGGCACTTTAACTGTGATGGTGGGTGGCAATGAACAAGCCTTTGAACGAGCCAAACCGATCATTGATGCCTTTGCTGGCCTGATTGAATATGTGGGAGAAAGCGGTTCTGGCTTTGCGGTAAAAGCTGTGAATAATACCTTAATGGCGACTCACTTATGGGCATTGGCTGAAGGGCTGACTGTGCTGAAAGGGCAGGGTGTTGATTTAAGCAGTGCACTAAACTGTATTAATCATTCCAGTGGTAAAAGCAGCATGTCGGAAAATATCATGGCACAGCGTGTACTAAGCCGTGAATTTAATAAGACCTTTGCACTGGATCTATTACAGAAAGATATTGGCATTGCCTTGGAGTTGGTACAGCAACAGCAACTGGATTTATCAGTAATGTCTTTGGTTCAGCAAGAGTTTCAGCAGATTGCCAAACCACAGGCCAGTCAGCTGGATTTCTCCGCTGCGGTGCAAGGACTGGAACAGCGGACTCAAATTAAATTAAGAGGATAATCTTTTCAAACAATATTAAAGACAGTGTTAAAGACGTTATAGCTATAGATATATCAGTTTAAAATTTAAAAAGCCGGGAATTTTAATTCCCGGCTTTATTATTGATAAGCCAGTTAAATAGCCTAGGCAGTTCTTAATTCTGTTGATTTGTCTGATATTCCTGAATCACTTCAAGCGCTGCACGGAAGGCTTCCTGAGTAGCTGGGGCACCGCAGTAAGGCAGGCTATGCAGTAGTACTTCCTGAATTTCTTCAACTGTTGCACCATTATTCAAAGCGCCACGAACATGGCCTTTCAATTCAGTTGGGCTTTTTTGCGCGGTAAGAAAAGCAATAGTAATTAAAGAACGATATTTACGTGGTAAAACCCCTTCACGTTGCCAGGTCGAACCCCAGGCATGTTCATTAATCCAGTCCTGCAAAGGCTGAGTAAAAGGAACCGTATTGTCCTGAGCGCGCTTTACAAAGCTTGAACCCATCACTTCAGTACGGACTTTCAAGCCATTTTCATAATCTTGTTGTGACATCATTGACCCTCAATTTTATTATGAGTCTAGCTTAACGTTTTATCTCTTAAATACCATCGTGCAATAGTCGTAAAAAAGTGGCTTAATAGCCACTTGAGATATCCAAAGTGAAATCAGGAAATAACTTCACTTTGTAATCAAGGTCTGATTTAGATAAAAGTTCTATCTAAGGACTGGTTGAATGTGAAGGTGCACTTTGAACTGAAGTATCAGTACCTGTTGCATCTGCTTTCGAAATATGAGGATTTTCCAGCTCCAATACTTCCTGTAAATGCAAATCGAAGACATCAGTCAACATGCTGTCATAGCGACGCGCATTATAGTGCAGTAACTTATTGGCTTCTTCTTCATTAATAAAGCCTTGTTCATGCGCATCAGCCACATGATCAGCAAAACTGAGTCCCTTGAATTGACCTTTGTTTTCAGCTTTTTTAAAGCGATCCCAAAGCTGCTCAATTTCCAATAACATGGTGAAGGTTGATTCCATACGACCATTTACATCATCTTCCGCTGTGCTATAGAAAACATGCTTTTTCAGTACTTTCCGGAAAGCATTGTCTTCCATCATACTGTTGGCTACCTGCTGTTTTAGCTGGTCTGACGGTTTTTTCAATGGGCGGCCAAGTGGGAAACATAACAGTTTGACCATACCTGCTGCTGCACCTGATGGAAAGTTGGCAAACAGATCGAAAAAAGCTTCTTGCGCTGTATACAGAGACTTTTCTACCGCAAGCTGTGCATGTAAACGCTCATCTTCAGTCTTTTTGCTATGCTCAAAATATTTCAGAATTGAGGAAGCAATAAACAGATGTGCATGAATATCGGCCAGACGACCCGAAAGCATTTCCTTACGTTTGATATCCCCTGCGAGTAAACCTAGGCACATATCCGCAGTTAAAGCAAAGTTGGCACTCAGCCGATTAATGATCTTATAATAAGGCTGGGTGAAATCAACCGCACTTTGCGGCGCAGCACTTGAGCCACCTGTAAAGGCATAGGCAAAGGAGCGAGCAGTCCGGTTAAAGGTGTAACCCAAATGCTTAAACAGCAAGTTATCAAAAGGATTTAGAGCCGCTGCCGAGTCTTCTGCCTGTAAGAGCTGTAATTCTTCATATAGATAAGGATGGCAGCGCATTGAACCCTGTCCAAAAATCATCAAGGAACGACTGAGAATATTGGCGCCTTCGACGGTAATGGAGACTGGAATTGCCTGATAGTAAGGTGCCAGAAAGTTACGCGGCCCCATCTGAATGGCACGACCACCGACCACATCCATGCCGTGATTGACCACTTTACGCATGCCTTCAGTTGCATAGTATTTGGCAATCGCCGTCATTACGGCAGGCTTGCCACCCTGATTCAGACCACAGGTGACCAGATAACGGAAGGCTTCCAGCATATAGGTGTCACTGGCGATTTCACTATTGGCTTCCTGAACACCCTCAAACTTGCCAACTGAAATCTTGAATTGCTGACGAATACGAGAGAAAGCACCCACATTTAAATAAGTCATTTCTGAAGTAGAAGTAGACAGCGCTGGTAGGGAAATGCCACGACCGACTGCCAAACATTCCATCAGCATGCGCCATCCTTTACCGGCATTTTTTACGCCACCAATAATCCAGTCCAGTGGAATAAAGACATCTTTACCTTCCACTGTTCCATTCATGAATGGCGGTCCCGGGTTATGCCGTGGTCCCACTATTACGCCTTCATGACTGGCAGGAAGCAGGGCACAGGTAATGCCATATTCAGTCTGTTCACCCAAAAGATGATCCGGATCATACATTTTAAAGGCCAGACCCACCACTGTCGCAATTGGTGCCAAAGTAATCCAGCGTTTGGAAAAATTCATTCTCAGACCGAGTACTTCCTGACCTTCAAACTGGCCATAGCAGACTACACCGGTATCAGGAATTGCACCAGCATCGGAACCGGCCTCCGGACTGGTCAAACCGAAACAGGGAATTTCTTCGCCTCGCGCCAGACCCGGCAGATAACGGTCTTTCTGTTCTTCGGTACCATAATGCAGTAACAGCTCGCCTGGTCCGAGTGAGTTCGGTACCATACAACTCACGGCTGTGGTCAGAGATCGCGAAGCAATCTTGCTCATCACCCGACTTTGGGCAAAGGAGCTAAAGGCACGACCGCCGTATTCTTTGGGAATAATCAGGCCTAAGAAACCATGTTCCTTAATATATTGCCAGACATGATCAGGCAGCGCTTTCTGCTCATGGATTTCCCATTCATCCAGCATGCTGCACAAGGTCTCAACCTCATTGTCCAGAAAAGCTTGTTCTTCTAGCGATAATTTGGGATAGGGATAACTGTTAAAGGTTTCCCAGTTCGGTGCACCCATAAACAGTTCTTTTTCCCACCAGCTGGTTCCGGAGTCCAGTGCTTCACGTTCTGTCGGGCTGATACTAGGCATGGCATTGGCCAGTGCTTTATAGGCCGGTTTAGAAATGAACGACATACGTAAAGGGTCGATCATCACCACAAGGCTAATCAGGATCAGCGGAATGCCGAGAATAAGTGACCATGGGCTAATAAAGGCACAGACTACTGACATGACAATTAGTGCAATTGCACCCGCGCTACGGGAGAGCTGAAAATAGAAAACCGCCCATAAACTAAGTAATAGCAGTAGTACAGCAAATATAAATAGCATTGTTATAGTTCTCCAGATTTATACAACGCTGCCTGTGCCGAGATCTCATAGAATTTTTGTCACAGTTCATTCATTTTTTTTGTCGCTTGAGGATCGGACAGGTTCAGCATTGCACGTGTGAGAATGATCGTTTTCAAGTCTTGCAACGATATTTTTAAATCTTTCATCTATTTTTGAGATTGTTTGAAAAATGCTCAGTCTTCAAGTGAGAACGCGCAAAGAAATGTGAAGATAAGTAATGACTTAATCTTATCTAAAATAAAAAATGGCGTTTAACGCTGAGTAGAATTTCAATTATGGATATTAAAAAGCCCTCTACAAGAGAGGGCTTTTATTTCATTTGTTTAAACAGGACTAAGCTTCAATGGCCTGGACTGCAATTTTTTTTGCAGGATCCACTTTACGACGCACTGCTGGTACAGGTTCGCCGTAGTATTGGCGGTCGGCAAAGTAGCTTGAACGAACCATTGGTGCTGCCCAGATATTGCGGAAGCCGAGTTTTTGACCATGTTCGGTATAACGCTCGAATTCTTCAGGTGTCACAAAGCGGTCAATCGCTGCATGTTCTTTTGAAGGCTGCAAATACTGACCAATCGTCACATAATCTACGCCATGCGCATATAAATCATCAAGCAGGGCAAGCACTTCTTCTTCAGTTTCACCAATACCGACCATCAGACCACATTTGGTTGGTACGTCCGGGCAGTATTCTTTAAACATTTTCAGCAGGTTTAAAGAGTGTTGATAGTCAGAACCTGGACGCATGGCTTTATATAAACGCGGTACAGTTTCGATATTGTGGTTAAACACATCTGGTGGGCATTCAGTCATGATGCGCAGCGCGATATCCATACGACCACGGAAATCTGGCACCAGAATTTCCAGCAGGGTATTCGGGCTTAGAGCACGCGCTTCTTTAATACAATCTACAAAATGCTGTGCACCGCCATCCAGTAAATCATCACGGTCTACCGAAGTGATCACTGCATATTTCAAACCCAGATTGGCAATAGTTTCTGCCATATGACGCGGTTCATCTGCATCGAGTGCATTTGGACGGCCATGAGCCACATCACAGAACGGACAACGACGGGTACAGATATCGCCCATAATCATGAAAGTCGCAGTACCGCCACCAAAACATTCAGGCAGGTTTGGACAGGCGGCTTCTTCGCACACCGTATGTAATTTTTGCTGACGTAGTGTGGTTTTAATACGTTGAACTTCTTCAGGTGCCGCCATTTTCACCCGGATCCAGTCCGGCTTGCGTGGCGTTTCAACCGTAGGAACAACTTTTACAGGAATGCGGGCAACTTTTTCCGCACCGCGAAGTTTGACGCCCTGTTCAGGTTTACGGTTTTCAGACATATTCAACTTTTCCACTGTTTTTGAAGGGGGAGATACTCAAAGATAGCGCAGTTATTATAACGGACTTCGTTCTAAATAGGGCAAAAAGGGGTATTCATTTAAAAAATGTTCTTATCAAGCAATATATGTGAGTTAAATACACCAAATCAACAGGATTTACGTCATAATAAGAGTGTAGATTAAAGTGAATTTTTTAATTTTGAGGAGCGTTGAATGCCACGTAAAAAAGAGGTCGTTAGTGGGACTTTCGTTAAATATGATGCGGTAGTTCTAGGTTCGGGCCCTGCGGGCGAAGGCGCGGCAATGAAACTTGCCAAATCTGGTAAGCGTGTTGCAATCGTTGAGATGCGTGAACAGCTGGGTGGTAACTGTACCCATGTCGGTACGATTCCAAGTAAAGCATTGCGTCAAACAGTATCCAGTATTATCCGTTATCAACGTGATCCACTGTTTCAAAAAGTCGGGGACTGGAAGCAGTTCACCATGAAGCAAGTGTTGCGTCATGCACATAAAGTTATTCAACAACAAGTAGATACACATTCACGTTTCTACGACCGCAATAAAATTGATATTTATCATGGTCGTGCCTATATTCAGGATCAAAATACCATTTTTGTATTTAACCCAGATGGCATTAAAGAAACGCTGATGTTCAAGCAACTGGTCATTGCCAGCGGCTCGCGTCCATATCGTCCAGACATTCTTGATTTTAATCATCCACGTGTATTTGATTCAGACAAAATTCTGGATCTGGACTATTCCATCCAGAAAATCATTATTTATGGTGCAGGTGTAATCGGTTGTGAATATGCCTCGATCTTTATTGGTCTAGGACATAAAGTCGACTTGATCAACACCCAACACAAACTTTTAAGCTATCTGGATGATGAAATTTCTGATGCACTGTCTTATCACTTGCGTGAACAGGGTGTATTGATTCGTCATAATGAACAGATCGACTTTTTAGAAACATTTGACGACCATGTGGTGATGCACACGCAAAGCGGCAAGAAAATTAAAGCCGACGCGATTTTGTGGTGTAATGGCCGTTCAGGCAATACCGATGGTCTAGGCCTTGAAAATGTCGGCCTGAAACCGAACAGCCGTGGTCAATTGACTGTGAATGATCAATATCAGACTGAAGTAGAAAATATCTACGCTGCCGGTGATGTAATCGGTTGGCCTTCGCTAGCCTCTGCTGCCTATGACCAAGGTCGTTGCGCAGGTGCCAATATGAGCGGCGAGAAAGACGTTGCGCCGGTGACTGATATTCCAACCGGGATTTATACCATTCCTGAAATTTCTTCGATTGGTAAGACTGAACAGCAGCTGACTGAAGAAAAAATTCCGTATGAAGTCGGTCAGGCATCATTCCGTCATTTGGCACGTGCACAGATTACCGGTGATACTATGGGTGAATTAAAGATTCTGTTCCATCGCGAAACATTGGAAGTTTTGGGTGTACATTGCTTCGGTAATAATGCCTCTGAAATTATCCATATTGGTCAGGCAGTCATGAACAGCCCGAACAATACCATCAAGTACTTCGTAGAAACCACGTTTAACTATCCGACTATGGCGGAAGCGTATCGTGTAGCCACACTGAATGGTATGAACCGTTTATTCTAAGTGAGATATTTGACTTAGACAGAAAAACCGCAAGTCTTCACTTGCGGTTTTTTTATTGGAAGTGATTAAGTCAGTCAAGTTGATCAAATCGAATTTTTAAGCCGCCATTTTTCGGCATTCTTCAGCACAGCGGCGGCATGCTTCGGCACATTGCTGACAATGTTCATCTTCATGATGACCACATTCTTCTACACAGTAGTCACAGGCTTTCGCACAAAGTTCACATATTTCATGCATGAATGGAGATTGCTTTTGTTCCATACGGGCGCAAAGCTGACAGATATCTGCACAGTCCAGACAGCGCTGGATACACTCCCGCATCATCTCCAGATCTTCTTCTTTAAGACAGGCACTGGCACAGTTGGCACATGCCAGGGAACAGTTCATACAGGTTTGCACACAATCTGAAAATTGAAGCTGATTCATTATCGTTTCCTCTTTCCATAGGTTTATTGCTGATTTTCTAATACGCTAAGCAGAAAAAGGAAAATACACTAGGCAGATTAGGTGAGGAAAAGTAAACAGGCGCTTTGTTTTGTTAAGGAATTTACTATCTATAACCTGAGTTCGATGAAATATTTTAGCTTTTTAGCAAGTTTTGGAAAGTTGGCTTATTTGGATTTAAGCAATAAGCCACTATAGCAGCCATAATATTCACCATAAAGTTATTCACCGAACGATGAC
>NZ_JBWZQN010000053.1:0-25499 GCF_056724605.1 Prolinoborus fasciculus
TCGTTCGGTGAATAACTTTATGGTGAATATTATGGCTGCTATAGTGGCTTATTGCTTAAATCCAAATAAGCCAACTTTCCAAAACTTGCTAAAAAGCTAAAATATTTCATCGAACTCAGGTTAATTATAGAATCAGTGGCTTAAACAGGATTCGGGTTAATTAAGATGTATGGTTTAATAAGTGCTGTTGTGCGATATACATGGGCTTATCCAAACTTGGTGTACATTGAATCCATGTTCCATCTGCTTGAAGCTCCCATGCACGGCGGTTATCTTGAAGATAATTCATTAAGCCATCTTGCAGAATTTGTTTACGAAGTTTTTTATCTTCGATTGGGAAACAGGTCTCGATGCGAGAGAATAAATTACGCCCCATCCAATCTGCACTGGCGCAATAAAGCTTGTTTTCGCCCTGATGGTAAAAATAATAAACCCGGGTATGTTCTAAAAAACGTCCCACAATTGAGCGGACTCGAATATTTTCAGAAAGCCCTTTCACTTGTGGGCGTAAGCAGCAAATTGAACGGACAATCAAATCGATTTGAACGCCCGCTTTAGATGCCCTATATAGGGCATCAATTAGTTGAGGTTCAGTTAAGGCATTTACTTTAATAATAATCTGCGCTTTTTTGCCTGCTTTGCTATTTTCAGTTTCAGTTTCGATGAGTTCAATCAATTGAGAATGCAGAGTAAATGGTGCATGAAAAAGTTTTTTCAATTTGACCATTTTCCCCATGCCTGTGAGCTCCTGAAAGACTTTATGGACATCTTCACAAATATCAGCATCACTGGTCAGTAGTCCATAATCAGTATAGATTTTGGCATTCATTGCATGATAGTTACCTGTGCCTAAATGAACATAACGTTTAATTTTGTCTATTTCACGACGCACGATCAGAATCATTTTGGCGTGGGTTTTATAGCCAACGATCCCATATACAACAACCGCCCCAGCTTCTTGTAATAGATTGGCAACTTCGATATTTGACTCTTCATCAAAGCGAGCACGTAATTCAATCACTGCTGTGACTTCCTTACCATTTCGTGCCGCTTCAGCAAGGACTTGCACAATTTCAGAATGTACACCACTCCGATAAAGGGTTTGTTTTATGGCTAACACATGTGGATCATGGGCTGCCTCTTTCAGTAGCTTAATGACCGGAGCGAAAGAGTGAAAAGGGTGATGTAATAAAACATCTCCGGTTTTTAATACCTCAAATATGGATTTTTTCCCATACAACACTTTCGGTAATTTTTGTACATGGGGAGGAAAACGTAACTCTGGCAAATTGAAGTTCGATATAAAGCGCGCCAGATTAAGCGGGCCGTCAATACGATAGAGTTGCTCTTGCTTAAGATCAAATTGTCCAAGTAAATAATCAATAATATTTTCAGGGCAATTTTTAGTCACCTCAAGTCTTACAGCCCGACCAAAGCGCCGTGAGGATAGTTCATCTTTTAAGGCAATTGCTAAGTCTTCAACATCTTCTGAGATAGTTAAATCTGCATTACGTGTGACCCGAAATTGATAACATCCAGTGGTGGTTACCCCTGGAAATAACTCATGAAGATGTTGCTGAATAATGGCTGAAAGTAGAATGTAGTGTTCATCCTCGCCAGAAATACTATTAGGTAACTTTACTAATCTAGGTAATGATCGTGGTGCGGGAACAATCGCCAAATCAATTTTTCGTCCAAATGCATCTTTACCTTCTAGGGTTACAATGAAATTTAGACTTTTATTCACTAGCCGAGGAAAGGGGTGGGCTGGATCTAAACTGATAGGTGTGACCACAGGTCGAACTTCATTATGGAAATAGTCCTTAATCCATTCTTTATGTTTTTCGAGGATGTCACCATACTGAATGAAATGAACACCATGTCCTTGCAGTTGTGGTAAGAGATTATAATTAAGTATTTTATACTGTTCTTCGACAGCTTCGTGTGCAAGTTTGGAAATGGTGGTGACTATATCTGAGAGGAGTGAGTTATCTGGACGAGCTCTAGCATGATCTGAAAGTTCAATTTGTTGCATTAAACTGGCAACTCGTATTTCAAAAAACTCATCCAGATTACTTGAAAAAATAATTAAAAAATTTAATCGTTCAAGTAAAGGGTATTCAGTATCTTTCGCCTGTGCCAACACCCGCTTATGAAACTCAAATAGTGAGAGCTCTCTATTTATATACTTTTTTAACGGATGTGATGAAGAGTTTGAAGACACATTTAAGGTAGTCATTTATGGCTCTTATAAAGTCAGATTGCAGCGCTGAAGGAAGCTAATAAAAATTCTTTTAAAGCCTTTGAAAGAGGTTAATTAATTCTTCGTAAATAAAAAATGATTAATTCTGCAAGAAGGCTAAGAATTTAATTTTATTCAATTAAGTATTCTGTGACTGCTTCATGACATTTTTATGACATCGTATTGTATTGTTATTTCATCTGGGTAATATTCAGACTTTTATCTGAATTTAGAAGAAAAGGGGCAACGTTGATTTAAACCGGGACAACTTGGGGGCTTAATGAGAAAAATTCTGGAAAAGCGATTTCACTAAAACTGTCATCAGTTATTCATAGTGATGTCATGTATAAAAACTAAGCTATTTTGAATTTTAACAACTGTTCAAAATCATTATGAATATAAAACCAAAAATATTGAGTTTAAGTTTAATACTTATGGGGTGCTCGTTTTCTGCACATGCACAATTAATGTTTAGTCAGTATATAGATGGTACATCTAATAAAAAGGGTTTGGAAATCTATAACCCTGACAGTTTAACAGTGAACTTAGCTGATTATGAGATTCAACAATTTACTAATGGTTCAACCACGAAATCTGCGACTTTTCAATTAGAAGGTTCATTGGCAAGTAAAGCAAAATACATTATTGGTCGAACAGAGTTGCAGGCAGTAATTGGTAATAAAGTCAATCAAGTGGCAGGACTTGCATTTAATGGAGATGATACCTTGGTCCTGTTTTATAAAGGTACTCCAATAGACCGTTTTGGTCGTGTGGGAGAGGATCCAGGTACTGGTTGGGGAGTGGGTTTTAGTAGTTATCAAAATAGTTTGTCACGTACTAAAACTTCAAATAATGTAACTTCAATTGATCCTGCAACAGCATTTGAGTTAGAAAGCGAATGGTCTAAATGGTCTGATCGAAATGAGTTTTCCCAGTATTTAGATACAAGCGCGCCTATAACCTCCCCCGTTACTCCTATCAGTTGTAATACAGCAGATACGGCGATTGCGGACCTACAATCTGCCGCAGAAAATCAACCATATGTTGTTCGTGGTGTTATTACCGCAGACTACCGTTATGACAATGGTTTTTCTGGTTTTTATATACAAACGCCCGATAGTAAAGCCAAATCCAATTTAAGTAATGCTATTTTTGTCTATCTTCCTGCAAGTAGTAAAATCACTGGAGGAAAAGTAGGTGAAGAGGTTATTTTAAAAGGTCGTTTAACCTCATATCAAAACCAACTCCAAATAGATCAACTTGATCAAAATATTCAAACCTGTAATACACAAGCATCCAATACAGTCACGGCACAGGCACTTAATTTACCGTTTACCAGTTTGACGGAGATAGCAGGAAATGTACCTAAACGCTATCAAGGGATGCTGGTTAAAATCCCACAAACTTTAACGATAAGTGAAAATTACAATTACGGTCGTTATGGTGAGCTATCTTTAAGTTTAGGTCGCTTATATATTCCAACCAATTTATATCCTGCAAAATCTGCTGAAGCAGTTGCATTAGCCAAGCAAAACTTACTTTCTAAAATTATCTTAGATGATGGCTATAATAATCAAAATAGAACACCATTGCTGCCGCAAAACTTCAATGCCTTAAATACATTAAGAACAGGTTCTCAACTGAAAAATGTTGAAGGGATTTTAGAGTACCGTTTTAATGCATGGCGAATTCAACCTATTCAGGCAAAGGCACAACCTGAAATTATCAAGGATACCAATTTACGTCCTTCAACAATGATTGCAAAAGATGCTAAGCAAATTCGCGCTGCGGCTTTTAATGTCTTGAATTATGATAATGGTGCAGAAAAAGGTTTCCCAACAGAACGTGGTGCAAGCTCAGAAGCTGAGTTTAAAAAGCAACATCAAAAAATTGTCAGTGCTTTAAAAACAATTGATGCTGATGTATATGGGTTAATGGAAATCGCAAATAATGGTTTTGATGATAAAAGTGCAGTGGCATATTTATCTCAAGCCTTAGGTGCAGACTGGAAATATGTCATTCCAACTAAAATGACAAAACTAGGTACAGATGCAATTGCAGTTGCGATTATTTATAACAGTAAGCGCGTAAAACCTGTGGGAGAATCTGCGGTTTATGACGATCAGACTCAAAAAAACCGTGTCACCATGGCGCAAAGTTTCCAATCTGTAAATGGTGGAAAAATATTTACGATAGTACCGAATCACTTAAAGTCGAAAGGCAGTTGTCCTGCCGATAAAACTCTAGCCGATGCAGATCAGGGTGATGGTCAAGGTTGCTGGAATGCAACACGTTTAACTGCAGTACAAGAACTTATGCAGTGGATTGCAAAAAATCCAACACAAGTGGCTAAACCAAATTATTTGCTGGTCGGTGATATGAATAGTTATGCTAAAGAAGATCCGATTTTAGCATTAGAAAAAGCCAATTATAAAGTCTTGCTCAATGACGAAAAAATTGGACAAGGTAAAACAGCCTATAGTTATGTATTTGGTGTTGCAAGTGATGCCAATGGCAATGGGGGCGCAGGAAACCTAGACCATGCAATTGCTGATGCAGACTTATATCCAATGGTGAAACGCGCTTTTGCTTGGCACATCAATGCTGATGAGCCGACGGCCTTAGACTATAACGAAGAATATAAAACAGATGAGCAAATTGCAGCATTCTATAGCGATGATGCATTCCGTTCTTCCGATCATGATCCTGTAATTGTTGATATGGATTTAAACGAAAATATATCGAGTAATCCTGATACAGGAAAAATAAGCGGTGGCAGCATGGGGATCTGGTCAATGTTAACCTTAACGGGCCTCGTTTTAGTTTCCATGATACGCAGACGTAAATTTTGATATGAGTTCATAGACTGTAAATTAAGAAAACTGACGAAATAAATTTAATCTATAAGGGGAAATTTCATATTTCTCCTTATTTTATTGAGTGCTTAAAAAATTAGCCAAGCAATAATCAAACATATGCTTATTCAAAATTTATAATTTAAGCTTGGGGCATGAAATGAAAAGTTCCCTAATGGGATAACTTAACCATTTGTTAAAAAACAATTAGAAAAAATAGTGAATGTCATGAATTTTAAACAGCAGACCTACATGATGTTTGTTTAAATTATAATCAGGTGGGGTGGTCATGTCTTTTAATAATAAACTAACTAGGTATTCGGGTTTTACATGCAGTTTATTAGTTTCTAGTATGTTTTTAACTGGGTGTAATAATGATAGTAAAGAAAATACGAATATAACGCCTGTTATTCCTCCTAAACCGCTGGAAGTCAATTTAGTACATATTAATGACAGTCATTCACATTTGGATGAGGAAAGTACTATATTAATGCTTGAAACTTCGATGGGTAAACGTGAAGAAATACAAGTCTCTAATGGTGGTTTTGCACGCGTTGCTGCGTTGATGAATACTTTGGCAAGCACTGAGAAGAATCCAATAAAAATTCATTCAGGTGATGCCATTACTGGGGACCTCTATTTTACTTTGAAAGAAGGTGAAGCAGAGGCAGATCTCATGAATAGTGTTTGTTTCGATACGTTAACGCTAGGTAATCATGAATTCGATAATACGGATGATGGCTTAAAAAAATTTATTGGATTCTTAAATGATAAAGGTAATTGTGAAAATAAAACCCAAGTCTTGAGTGCAAATGTCGAGTTTGGAAAAACTTCAGCACTATACCAAACTAACCTTGTTAAACCTTATACAGTTATGGAAAAAGAAGGGCAGAAAATTGCTTTAATTGGTTTAACGATTGCCAATAAAACTAAAAATGCTTCTCGACCAAATCAAGATACTGTATTTAATGATGAAGTAGTTACTGCACAAAAATATATTGATGAGCTAAAACAGCAAGGCATCAATAAAATTATTGTTCAATCTCATTTAGGGTACGGGTTAGAAAAAGATTTAGCCACTAAATTGTCAGGCGTTGATGTCATTGTTGGCGGAGATTCTCATACCTTGCTGGCAGATGCGAAACTTAAAAGTTACGGTATAAGCCCAGAGGGTGACTATCCCACTGTATTAAAAAATAAAGATGGTGATCAGGTCTGTGTTGTACAGGCATGGCAATATAGTTATGTCGTCGGACAACTCAAAGTCAACTTTGATGCCGATGGTAAAATTGAAGCATGTGCAGGAAAAGCCAATGTATTGATTGGCGATGATTTTAAACGTACAGCTAAAGATGCTCCAGCATTGATGAGTACGGAACTAGATTCTATTAAGCGAGATATTGAAAATAGTAACTCCTTACGTATTGTACAGCCTGATGCTATAGCTTTAAGTATTTTAGAACCGTATAAAGTCGCTAAAAACTTATTAGGCAAAGAAAAAGTTGCCATTGCTAATGATAATTTATGCTTACGTCGTGTTCCAGGAATGACCAAAGATACATCACGTTCTAGTTTAGGTGATGTCTGCAATAAAGCAGATTTTATTAATCAGCATGGGGGTGATGTACAGCAGCTGGTTGCCGAAGCATTTCTACAGCAAGGTAAAAAATATTTTAATGCAGATATTTCAATCCAAAACGGAGGAGGGGTAAGGGTAGATCTGCCTCAAGGTGATATTACGGTAGAGAAAATTTATACAGTGCTGCCATTCAAAAATACCTTAGTACAATTAAATGCAACTGGCCAAGAAATTAAAGCAGTGCTGGAAGATGCCATGGATGCTGTTACGAGTAATAACACAGGCAGTTATCCATATGCGGGTGGACTACAATGGGATGTAGATTTAACTAAGGCAAAGGGTCAGCGTTTATCCAATTTAAAGGTTCGAAATGCACAAGGTCAATATCAGCCATTAAATATGAATCAGACCTATCAAGTAATTACCATCAACTTTCTGGCTGATGGTCAGGACTTTTACACAAGCTTTAAAGACATTACTGGTGAGCGTCGTATAGATGTGGGATTAGATTATGCAGAAGCATTTTTGCAGTATGTAGAAGGGTTACCTGGTGAAAAAGGGCAAAAGGCCTTGTCCCGATTGCCAGTTGAGCAATACAGCACGCAAAATTATAAAGAATAAAAAGGATTTATTGATAAAAGATAAAAATTTTGGCTCAGACCGATCCATAGTTTTAAAAAAAAGAAGCTCCATTGAGCTTCTTTTTTTTAAAACTATGGATTAGAGAAATATTACTTTTTAAATTTTCATTCAAATTAATTTAAAAGGGGAAATAACTATTCCGATTCGTAAAGCGTATATTTGGTCTATATAGTACAATGGAAGTTGATTACATAGTTTTTGCTGGAAAATCTAAGGTTTGTCGTAATTTTTTGAAAGACGTTAAGTGATATTTAAGAATCAAATAAACTATTTTCATCATAGTGAAATAATTTGATTTTATATTTAGTGCAAATAAATAATACTGAATAATTAGTGATACAGCGCAAATTGATCTGTTTAATTTGGGAGAGTTAAACAGATTTTTTTCTTGAAAAAAATATCTAATCCCTAGCCGAAATTGTTACGGCACTAACAGCCCCGTCAAGTTATTGAGCGGGGTTTTTCTTTTCTTATTGGTGGTACACATGGATGCAGTCAATGCAAAGAGAACCTTAAATAAATTACACAATGAGTGAAAGAGATATGAAAACTTTGAACCGACATTTATAAACAGCTAACAGGTGATCACTATTGATGATAATGATGCCTAGTATTTACATGCCTATGAAGAATATTTAATCCAATATTAACCAGGAATATCTATTTAAATACAAATAGAACAGTGGGTTAATTTTTTAAAAAAGTCGCTCTTGGTGTAATACAGTCATAGGCTTATGTAGGGTAGCAGGTGATATGTCATCTAACTCATTAAGCTGAACAGATCGTGGGCGGCCAATACACGCTAAGCAAAACTAAAATTGCAGAGCATGACCATCTTTTACTGAATAGAGCTGCAGACGAGGAAAATCCTCTAGAGTCGATGGATATTTATCTATTGATGATTTTACTAATTTGAAAAGTTGAGGCTGTTGTTTAACATCTAACTTTTTTGCAAATCTTGTCCAAGTAATTGCCAAAATTTGGCAGGAAATAAATCATTCAAATTATTTCACATTCAATAATTGATCCCACTTGAAGTAGTTTTGAGTTAGCCGATCTCTTGACATGTTCCAGGTTCTATTCGGTAACGTACTTGCTCCTAAAGCCAGCTTGGTTTTGCCAAACTTATGATGGATTTCCTCAAGTGAATCCATCAGGTTATTGTCTAAGCTTATTTGCTTCATGTCAGTGAACAGGTCATAAATATGGGAAGCTTTAGGCTCCAGGCACGTCAAGATCACGCCACATTTCTTAAAGGCAATATCTTTGGTATACAAGTCATCAATCATCGTGGTAGCAATTTTAGAGAACACTAACAGGTTGTCAGTAGGTTCTTGTAAAGTCACTGCAGCTGACTTGCTGTAATAAGGTCTATACGTGTCAAACGGGTTAGATTGTACGAAGCCAATTATATAACCACACAATAAATTTTCACCTCTTAAACGAGTAACTGCATCTTGCACATAGAGGCTCATAGCTTCTTTTAAGTCGTCAATATGGTAAATCTTTTGTCCAAAAGAACGGCTTGCAACAATCTGCTTTTTTGGTGCCCGCGTATGCTCTAGCTCTATACATGAAACACCCTGCAATTCCAGTAATGTCCTATGCATGACGATAGAAAACTGATCTCTGATCATCAGAGGCGAAGCCATAATGAAATCCATGACTGAGTGTATCCCCATGCTGTTGAGCTTTTGGCTGTGCTTCCTGCCAACTCCCCAGATTTCACTCACTTCTATAGCTTGGTACAGATCTTCAGCAGAGCAAGGATCCATTGAAACTAGGTTGCATACACCGTTCAGATAAACATTCTTTTTCGCAATGTGGTTTGCTAGTTTTGCTTCTGTCTTAGATCTGCCAATGCCAATACATACTGGTAAACCAAGCCAAGAAAAAATACGCTGACGAATGTGCTGGGTATAGTCAGTTAAGTCGTAATTTCCCGCATGGGCTGTCAGATCGAGAAAACATTCATCAATAGAGTAAATCTCCTGTTCTTTAGGAGAAACAAAGTCGGACAGGACTTTCATGAATCTGCGTGACATCTCTGCATACAGGGCATAATTGCTAGAAAGCACTTGGACCTGATGCTGTTCAACGATGTCCTTGATCTGAAATAGAGGAACACCCATCTTAATGCCTAGGTCCTTGGCCTCTTGAGAGCGGGCTACAGCGCAGCCATCATTATTAGACAGGACAATTACTGGTTTATCTTTTAGACCAGGGTTAAAGATGCGCTCACAACTCACATAGCAATTATTAATGTCTACTAAAGCGTAGATTTTCTGAGAATATATGGTCATTGGGCAGGAAACCAATAAAGAAATTAACGATTTCTAAATGACTTAATGACAAAAGTAACCACACCCCAAATCACCATTTCCTGGCCATCTTGCAGATGAATGTCTGAGCAATCTGGATTTTCAGCTTTAAGCCAACGATAATTATTTTCGATCATTAAGCGTTTTACAGTGAAATCATTGTCGATCAGTGCAATCACGATGTCTTCATGTTTGGCGTCAATACTTCGGTCTACAATCAGTTCATCATCAATCTCAATACCTGCATCTCGCATAGAAAGTGAAGCGACTTTCACCACAAAGGTTGCTGCTTCATTTCTAATCAAGTGTTCATTCATGTCTAGAGTTTTATCTACATAGTCTTGGGCAGGGGATGGAAAGCCAGCAGCGATTTTCTCAGCGGCTAAAGGAATTTTCATGTAGGTGGATGACTCTACAACAGAGATTGAAGCAATATCATTAAAGCACGGGTTTTCTGTCTTATTGAGATAGTTTTTAATCTCTATAATCTTAGAGAGGGGCACTCTTAATGTTTTTGTAGGCTCGTTATATTTCAGTTTTCTACCTGCACCTTCTCTGATTCCACCACGATTATTGTTCATAATCTACCTACTATTTGATTTTGTGACAAAATCAAATATTAACTTTAACTCTATGTAAAAACAATATAATTTGGATGAATGGTTAAGGTGAAATTATAAATTCCCGGAACTTATAGGCCTTATCTTTTGTTAATTCGCGGCATACTGAGTAACTTCTATTGAAGTTTAAGAGATCGTGGTCTGCCAATACAGGCTAGATGTAGACAAAACTTAAATGCTGCAAGAGCATGGCCATCTTTTACCGAATAGAGTTGCAGACGAGGAAACTCCTCTAGAGTCGATGGATGTTTACCTGTTGATGCTTTTGCTAATTTAAAAAGTTGAGGCTGTTGTTTACCATCTAACTTTGTTTGCAAATCTTGTCCAAGTAAGTGCCAAAATTTGGCAGGAAATAAAGCCTTAACTTGGGAGTAAAAATGTTCGAGTTGATCGATATCCTTCCAGCGGTAATGGATACCGGTATGTGATGCGGTCACTCGAGTTAAAAATACATTTAGGACGTATGCAATTTGTGCTGGATTTTTACGAGCTATTTTCTGTAGATGTTCAAAAAAATATGTCACTGTATAAAGCTCTTCAGCGCTATCAAGCATTGCTGGTTTTAAGTGGATTGAGCTATCAATACTAAATAAACGGGGATTCCCTTTTTTTGATTTAATGTCTGCTAAATTTAGGGCATTTTCATACCAATAATTGACAAGCTCTTCTGGTAAACACATTTTTTGAGATACAGCTTGAGGATCGTTGTGAATCTCTAATTGATTTAAGGTTTCATAAAAGCGTTGAAGTGAAATTTTAGAGCCTTCTGTGCCGGCGAAGAAAGCAAAAAAGTCATGGGATTGATTTGTTTGTACTGACAGTTCTGCAAGAATGTCAGTAGCATTACTCTGAAGCCAGTTTGTTTGATCATTCAATAATATAGTGGCTAGAACGGCCTGATTTTTCTCAAAATTAAAGTTTTTTTCATCCTTTGTTATTTTTAAATTTTTATACCTTGCATTGTAGCCCATGATTTTTTTAGCCAGTTCATTTTGCATATCTGAATGATGTTTCAGTAGTTTTTGACCAGCAATGAGATAACTTAAGTGAATATAACTTTTGAAAGTTTCAACGGGTTCTATATGTCCTAAAAGATGTGCGATAACAAACCAATGGTTTTGTCCATGCTCATTTTGAAGAAGTTCAGCTCGTATTTTTTGATACTCATCTGCACTATAGTCAGTTAGCTCTTGCACAAGTGGCGCATATTCACAGTTCAGTACAAGTGATAAATGATTCGCTGTCGTGTGACGAAAAGAGTGAAATGAATAATGATGTCCTTTAAACACCTGATTCATTATTAGTTTTAGGGGCACAGTGACAGTGTGTCGATTCAGTTTTTTATTTTCATTCAAGTTGCTGAATAAATATAAACTTTTCTTATTCTCTAAACGTTTTTCAACAACAAAATCGCTAAAAAATTGGTATTCATCGTCTTTAAGCAAAGCGTAGGCAGGCACAATCCGTTCCGCACTATCAGTTTTGAGCAGATGTTGATTTCCTTGTTTTTTTGAACCATAAGGTTGGACCCAGATGGAAAATTGATCTAAACCCTCGATATCTTTTACACGTAATCCCAGTATTTCATTGATACGCATACCAGTTCGGTAAGCTAAAATATAAATGATTTTTAATAATCTATATTGATGGTCTGAGATGGATTGATCATGTAAGAACTGATTTAACTTCTTTAATATGACCTGGAAGGCTGTGTGACCTATGATGCGTGCCCGTGGTCGATTTTGCGATGCAATAAATTCAAGTTCGAAATCTTCTGCTTGAAAAACAATTTGCTGGAAGGTGTGAAAACGTTTCAACATGCGGATCGTTTGGTCTTTAGATTTTTTAAACTCAGGTTGATCTGCTTCATCAGCAAGTCGTGTATTGCTAATGATTTGTTGATAGATTTTGTTCAGTAGATCATTAATGTCATCATCGGCATCGACGTATTGCAAGGCATGAGTTAAAAACGGTTCTGCAATCCGGGTGTAATATGTATAGATTGAACTATCTGCGAGTTTTTGATTGTCTTGAGATGCCTTCGTGTACTGAGTTGTATCAAAATCAAAAGTGGCTGATAATTTTTTTATTTGCTCTGAATTTGGTCGATACAGACTGATGAGCCATAAGATAATACGCTTAGAAAACTTATTAAACTGCTCTTGGTGAAGCAGGCAAAAATCAATAATAAGTTCAGCAATGGGGTGTTCCGTTGATGGTGTGCGAATAATTTTCAGCAAGTTTTTATGAATAAGTATGATATTTTCTACTGCTTCAGACGTATTGAGATCTGGTAGGGCTTTGGCGGTAGAAGAGACATTTTGTTCGATTTCATCACTTAATTGAGTTTTGAGTTTTGGGAATGCAAAATTTTCAAACTCATGTTCAGATAAACCACACGTGAGCGTGTTTTCTAACAAACATTGTGAGAGGGCAGGATCAATATCTGCATTGTGCAGTTGTACCCAATTAAAATTGGCGTAGTCACGTAGAAATTTGAAAGTCTTTTGGGTGTATGGATGTTTTATTTTTTGAAAAATGAGGTGTAGATAAGCATCCACGTCTAGACTGATGTCACGAATTTGCCTTGTGTTGAAGTGAATGAGCCAAAGTCGTGTGAGTTGATCTGGAACAAAATTACGCGATTTTCGAATTGTTTTCTCATCGACAAATAGATCGCCATAGCTTGGAGAAAATGGCTCTAAAAAGATGATATTTAAATCGCAAATTTTTTGGATTTTTACGGGATTCTTTAAATGTTCAAGTAATGCATTTAATGTTGCTGTTTGACTTAGTCCACCATATAGCATTGAGCAAAGCAGAATATTTGCAATAATTTCTTCATCAGAAAACGTCGAGCTATCTTGAGCAAGAATCCAGTAGTGCCACAGTTTTTCGAGGATGATGTCAATTTCATGACCGGCCTGGAACCAATCCAAAGTGAAAATTGGTTCATCACGTTTCATCTCGAAGGTAAGATAAGGTAGTGGGAGGTCTAGGTTATTGCTCTTATTGAGGTCTTTGATATATGTTCGGAAGAATTCATGTGCATATTTATTCCAAGCCAAATTTGGTGCTTTACGTTTAATAAACTCATAAATCGCAGGATAAGCTTGAATTAAGTCTTCAGTTGAGAATTTTTGTTCATCAAAGTATTGGCGGAGCTCATGTTCTGCATCAGCTCGTAGATTCTTTTCTAATTCATTACGTTGAAGTTGACGTCTGTCTTCTGCATAGCGTTTTTTTGAGATTTTTTTATTGCGTGAGGACATCAACTTCAACACCTGTAATTTTAAAATACGTTTTCATTTGCTCTAAAACATCTGCAATTTTGGAAAATTGAGAGAGCGATAAACTGGAAAATGGATGGGCTGCTTCTTGTTGCATAAGCTCATGTCCAAAAAGTGCCAAAATTTCAGGTTCAGAAACTTTATGAGTTAAAAATGCACGAGCTGTGTGGCGATGCCAGTTTGCATGATCAAGACCTAATTCTGGATGAAATTTTTTTACTGAAGATGGGCTTAACGGTATCCAGTCATTATTCTGAATGATTCCCAAGAGGGGGAGCTTACTCATTTTGATTTGTTGTATGACCTCACTTAAAGCTGGTTGACTCATCATGATTTGAATCAAAAAATATTCTAAAAAATTAAGGAATTTTTTTATCTCTTCAACTAAAAATGGGCAAAGTGGAATGAGGCGTCCAAATCCATTACGACCGCCTACTTCTTTGTCTGAAACCATCAAAATTTGGCGTTTTAAATTAAAGTTTTTAAGAAATCCAGGGAATTCAGCAACGGGGCGTGCTGCTGTAAAAAGAAGAAGGATATGCCATAACCAGATGTTGTAATGATTAAAGATTGAAATTAGGTCATCTTCGGCTTGTGAAAAAATATTAAATTTCAATACAGCAAAAATCTCTGTAATTACCTGTGGCTTGGGAGCTTTACGACTACCAAAATAAAGTGTTGAATCAGATGGTGAAGTGGTAACACCACTTTCATATTTACGCACTATATCCGTACAGAGTGATTTTAAAATATCGAGATATTGTGCGTGTAAACGCGGGATATTCTGATGACAATAAGAAATAGACGATGACTGATTTGCATCAATCCCTGCAACTAGGTCTGCAAGTTGTTTATTACCTGTTTTTTCAAGAACCGTGTGATGCAGTAGAGAACTCACCTTTACGACAGACAGTTTTGGAATCAGTAATTCTTGTCTTAATTTGCGTAAATATTGCTGTATATCATCGATACTAACCGAATCCATTTTGCGAAGATCCTCTATGAATAGATTCGGAATTGGAATGTCTAAATAGATAGTCTGATTGAGCAAGCTGTCCGAATACTTAAAATTGCGGTTCTCAAATATATTAAATTTACTGCGTAAGAAGAACTGATCATTTTTATGGAGCAATTCTTGGCGGTTATTTAATTTTTTAGCTCGCTTGCTTTCTATATATAACCACTCATTCACACTATTGCCTGTTAAAAATGCGAGTATCAGGATCAAAGCACTTTTATTTTGATGTTCAGAGTAGTCCACATGAAGTCTTTTCAGTAGATGGTTCACGCTAGATGGATTTGGGAAAAAACTACTCGACGTGAGTAAATGTTCTTTACGTTGAATATGTTTTGCAACGAGTGGTAGAACATAACTTTGAATCGTTTCTGAATGTGCTGCCAGTGGTGTGACATGAGTTGGATTGACAACAATTTGCCGACTAACTGGCTCATCAATTAACGTTTCTATATTCAGTGCTTTAGATTTAGCACTTTTTTTTATTTCTACACTTTCTTCAATGAATTGTTCTTCATCAAGAAATTGATGTTGAAGCTGTGTACCGATACTTGCACGTGCAATCTTCGCTTTGTTTTTTAAAACGTAGTTAAAGGTAACACGAATATCATTGAGTAGATTACGGTCAAACTCAGGCAATTCATCCTTATCTAATGTGATCAGATATTGAATAAATTGTTCTAAGCTCAGCGTTGGATCTTGAAGATAGGTATTCCAGAGACGTTGATACTCTTCTGTATTTTGATATTTTTTTTCAGTAACTAAATTTTTATTTGCATTCCTAAAGCGCTGAAATAAGCGCTTTATGGTATTGAAGTGTTCTGTGTGTGCTTGTTTAAAAAGCTCTGGTTTAAGCTCAGGAAGAGCAATTAAATAAATTGCCGCTTTTAAAACTAGAATATTCCAATTTTTTGCATGCGTCTGCGATTCAGGTAATTGCGCAATTGAATTGATGTATGACGTAATGGGTAAATCACTAATCTTAACTTTTTTCGTGAACGCGATTACCGGAGGTGTCGGCAGTTGCGAATCAAAGTCTACATCGATATCAAAGTAATCAAGATTGAGACCAACCAGAAAATTGTCAGTCTGTTGAGAAGACAATAGTTTAACCACAAAGTTGATATGTTGCGTACGTTCATATTGCTCATCACCAAACAGTTTTTCTAGTGTTTTTCGCAGTGAAATAGCTGGCAAATCAATATGCTCGTTTAGATTGTTCGACACTATGATCTCCAAATTTTTTCTGTACTTAGGCAACTATCAGAGTGATCAATGAGTTCTTTTGCACATCTGCTGTTGAGTGATAATTCATTAAAAATATGTGTGCGCTGTTGATTAATATTTTTAATCCGCTGATTCAGTTGATTTCGAGAACATGCAAGTAGTTGTGCTAGCAGTTCCAGACTCATTTGATGATGTGGCTTTAAAGATGATTCTTTGTTAAGGGTCAATAGAGTTTGACGTGAAAGATGTGTGTTAATTAAATGCAATGTTTTTTTGGGATTTAACGACAGAATATTAATTTTATTAGATTTGATGAATTGAATAAATTCAAGACTGCATAACTCTTTCAGAAATAATAATTCGTCATCTGAAAAAGATTGTTGATGATGAATAATTAAAGTGACTTCTTTGATATCATTCTTTAAGTAGCTAAGATATAAGTGAATATTATTAAAAACGGTGTAGCTATCGAATTCTGGAGTTTTCCAGACATGAAGTTCTTTTATACGATTAGAAATATCTAAATCTACTGCGAGATTTTTCCACATATTTAAGTAGCATAGATTGAAACCATAAGCGTGTGGATGAATGGTGATTCTGCTTTTTTTGAAATTTTTTACAGTACTTGTCTGTGTTGTTGGAAACTTTAAAAGTAGTTCAGATGTCAAATTCATAAATGCCATTGAATAAAAATAATACAGTAATATTCACGGATATTTAGAGTTTTTGAATATGGCAGGAGACATCATTTTTTCTTGTTTTTAAAGTTTATTTATTATTGAAAGTTTCAAATTTTCCTCCTTGATCGGATACTCACTATTAGTTAGCTATATTTGTGAGTTGGCAAAAAATATCATGTTTCTATTGTGATTCTCACATGACGGATTAGAATGAATAGGGTAAGGATAAGTACAGCTGATTATTACAATAACAATGCTCAAATTTTCCGTATCCACCTCTCCATTTAAATGCTATTGCGAAATCTGAAGCCCATTTTTTTCCCATTTACAAGAAAACATTTGGTTTCTATCCCAGTTGTCCGGATACAGTGAAATAAGAGTTTGATTCATTCATAGGACTGATCATTTGACTTATCTAGTGAAATATCAGTATGTTCTTTAACATAAGATATTGGCTTTTAGACAATGAATCAAACATCAAATTATTACAATCAACATGCTCAATCATTTTTTGAAAATACCTATCAGGTTGAAATGGAAAGTCTTTACGCACCATTTCTAAGATATTTGCCGGAACAGGCATTTATCCTAGATTTGGGCTGTGGCTCGGGGCGGGACACTTTGGCATTTAAGAAAAAAGGCTATCAAGTTGAGGCAATTGATTATTCTGCCGAGCTGGTTGAAAAGGCGAGAGAGCTGACAGGCATCGAGGTACGTCAGCAAAGTTTTTATGAGCTGAATGAAGTAGCTAAGTATGATGGTATTTGGGCCTGTGCTTCTCTTTTGCACTGTGAAAGAGATCGCCTGACTGAAGTGCTGGGGCGCATATTTAAAGCATTAAAGCCAAATGGGGTGTGTTACATGTCTTTTAAATATGGCGATACAGACCGTGAGAAAGAAGGGCGCAGCTTTACTGACTTGAATGAGCAGCAAGCTTACGACTTATTTAAACAAATAGATCAGGCTTTACTGTTACAGCAATGGATTACTGTAGATAAACGTCCAGACCGTACAGAAGAGTGGATCAACGTAATATGGAAAAAGCAATCACATGCTTTTGATTATTACCCGCAGCGTTTATACAAGCGTGCCGAGTTAATGAAAGAGCCCTCTTTGATTCCTGCAGAACACGGGATTTATTTTTGGTGGTTCAAAACAAATCCACCGGGAATCCCAACAAAAAACTGTATAACGTATCAAGAATATACTTTGTTGTATGTTGGCATATCGCCTGACAAAAAGACTAAACCAAATAGTAAATCAAACTTGAGAATACGGCTTAAAACACACTTTGCAGGTAACGCAGAAGGTTCAACGCTAAGACGAACATTGGGCATACTTCTGGCTGAGATGAGTGGGTATCCGCTTAGAAGAGTAGGGTCAGGTAATCGCATGACTTTCACGCATTCAGGTGAACAATGGCTGGATGCATGGCTTGAAGATAATGCATATGTGTCCTGGATAATTTGTGAAGAACCTTGGAATGTTGAGGAAAAGGTTTCTGAACAAACGATACTGCCACTCAATTTGAAAGGTAATCAGCACGAGTTTAAAGAAACCCTTTCAGCTATACGTAAAAAAGCCATTCAAAATGCGAAAATGATGGAAATCGCTACGGAAGCAGGATTACAAAGACAGGTGAAGCTTCAACATGTGGCAGGATGATCACTTTATAGAAAATAATAAACCTACACCCAACGAGCAGCTGAAATTCTTGAAGCATATTCAGCAGATATTGCAGTCAGGGACTTTTACTTCGACATATAAGTTTGCTTTGCTGATAAGTATCACGCGTCTGGCGATTGAACAGGGTCAAGATACCGGTGCTGCCTTGCATTTGGAATATCAGGATATTGCTGAAAAGTTTATTGACCTGTACTGGAAACAGTCACTGCCGTTTCAGTTTAACCAGTATGAGCCTTTTACTATTCATCAAAGCACTGGTAAGCAGGCAAAGATCATCAGTGAAATTCAGAATGCACAGCAACAATTCAAGACTTTGGCCGCGTTGAGAAAGGATGTACTTTACTGGAACAGGCTGAAGCGAACAGTTGCGACAACGGTAAAGCAAATGCCGGTAGTATATTTGCAGAATCTGAATGGTCAAACGGTAGAATTTCTCTATTGCCTTGAAGACTCCAAACAGTCCCTCAAGCTTTTACCCAAAGTGATGTATTGTTTAAGACAGTTTAGTGAAATTATTGAAGAGCTTTGCCAGAAGCGCTGGATTGATTTTGTCCGGCTGAATAAGCAGAACCTGGTTGTATTAGATGGGTTACCTGACCTAGATGAATTCATGTTTGCACCGAGTCGTAACCAACTAGGACAGGTCGCAGACTTTCTGATTGATTTGCAAGAATGCCAGTGTTTTTATTGCGGTAAAAGCCTAAAAAAATCTAAATATGCAGTGGATCATTTTATTCCATGGTCTTTATATCCTGCCGATACCGGACATAACTTTGTCCTGGCGGATGAAAAATGCAACTCACAAAAAAGTAATTATTTAGCATCACAGCAATTCTTACATCAGTGGCAGGAGCGTAATCATCTGCATGATCAATCTATTATTCGAGAGATTTCTCAATTAGGTTTTCTAACCGATCTGCAACGTTCGCATCGGGTTGCCGACTGGGCGTATAAGCAGGCAATAGAGAATGAGTATTTAGTTTGGTTGGGGGGAAAAGATAAAAAGATATTAGCCCAAGTGTATTAAAGAATTTATTTTCAATAGATATATTTAAGTACTTGAATGTAATAAAGATATAAAGTACCTTAGTAGTGCTTTATATCTTTGGGTGTGTGCATTTGTTCTAACCTTTCTAAGACGGTAGCAGAGAACGGTTGCCAATAGTTCCATGAACGATATTTTTGATCAAAACGGCCACCACCTTCATTCCGCCATTGCTTTAGAATTGCAATGATTTCGGGGTTGTAAATACAATTCACGGATAGCATTCCACTCGAAAATTTGCGAGCACGTACCCATATTCCATTGATGGTAAATTGATAATCTTCCCAAGATGAAACATTAGGAGTCGTGTTTGTTGCGAGTTGTTCAGTTGCTTCAAGTGGATTTTTAGATATTTTCCCTTCAACTCCATTTTTAATCACTTTAGGGGCTTGAGGATAAAGCCAACTTTTATGATCCAGACTTTCAAGGATCAGTTTCTTTGCTTGTTCACTTGGTATTACAAGTTCAGTCTGTAATAAGCTCGATAAATCAATCTCTAATGTATTAACGTTCATTGATTCAATGATCTTGAGTTTATTCTCATCAATAAAATGTGTGACAGCAATTTCAATAAATACTGGTTCATCATTGTAATAACAGGCTAAATCAGGACGAATTAACCCTAAGTGAAATTCAGGAATAATTTTGTCAAATGTCCACCATGCAGCTTCATTGTCTTCAGTATTTGGGACCGCAGGAAGCATTAAACCCATAGATTCTAAAATGACTTCTTTGGCGTATTTGTGTAGTACAGATTCTGGATTAATGTTACAGCTCTCCTTATTGCTGGCATGTGCAAAATGATGCTCTTTGATATCACCTTTGCGTGCAATGACAGTTTCACCGCATTCAAAACATGTACATTTACACGCTAAGCCACGTTCAACATTTTCTATTTGGACCAGATTATTATTTTCATTGAGAGCAACATACATAGTCATGAGTACAAATCCTTTAGCAAGTTAATTTACTCTCCTACTATGACTGTGATTTAATCGCTAAAACACCGTATTAACAGGGGTAATACGGGTAAGTGGGGTGTATAAGTGACTGAAATAGAAATAAAAGTACTAAAATTATTTTATGGCTTACTAGTGAGCCAGCCTACGATCAACAGGGCGTATGATTGTTTAAAGGTGTTATTTGAAAAAACAATTGAGAGTTATAAGAGTGGTTTTGAAGAGAAAGTTACTTACTCCAGGCAGCAATTGAAAGTTGCTGTTGATGGAAAATTGTCAGCGGAAAGAATGGATTCTAAAGAACTTGGAAAATGGATCAATGACTCACGATTAAATGATTTTTTAAAGTGTGTTATTCACCGGCACAGTGCAGTGTTTGATGAGCTTGGATACATCCCATTTGTAAATACAAATGATACTAAGGGTGGGAAGGGGAATGAGCGAATATATTGGTTGGAAATAAAAAAAATTACAGCTAAAGTTGATGAAGATAATCAGAGTCCTGAAGATAATATTGTTCATTATGAGCGAAATAATCCTGCCGACATTCAACTGTCGTGGTTTTATAAATTCATTTTTAAAAATGGCGAGTTAAAAAATAAGAGCTTGAGAGGACTGGTAATGATTACCGTACTCTTTGGTAGTGTGATTGGCTGGGCTATTTATGTTTTTATTTTTTCATTGGTATTGGTTAGTGATGAACAATCTTTTACATCGTTGGACTTATTTTGGATTAGTTGTCTGATTTTCTTTTCATTTATTATGTTTAAGTACTGGGCAATTCCGTTATGGAATTTACCAGAGCATCGTGTAATTAAAGCCCCTATGAGTTTTATTTCATTCGCTGAAGATCATGCTGATCTTGAAATGTATCGGGATAAAGAGAGAAATCAAATTACTCGGGTGACAAAGTTTAAAGGTACATGCCCGATATGTGCTTCTGATGTCCTCTTAAAAAGTGGGAAACCAGATCAAAAGATGCCTTTAGTGGGACGGTGCGTTGAGAGTCCTTTTGCCCATGTGTATAGTTTTGATCGTGTGACACTGAAAGGTGAGCAACTAAAATAAATCATAATTTACATGGGTAAATTGTTATATGTAAATGTGATTTTTAAAAATAAGTGGGCGATTGTACGGCCACTACATTTAAACATGAAATTTTTGAAAAGTAAGAGGGTTCGGATTGACCCCACAAACTTGATAAGAGACGGTCTTATTTTGATAGCTATTCAAAATGTTTAATTATTACAGGCCTGTCTTATCTAAGTCTTATGCTTATAGTAAGATTCTCATTTATCTAAAAAATATTGTCTATGAAAAAAATTGCTGTTGTTGCTGCCGTAATCAAACATGAAGATAAAATTTTATGTGTACAAAGAGCACCATCTAAATATGATTATATTTCTTTGAAATATGAATTTCCTGGTGGGAAAGTTGAGCAAGATGAAACGCCAGAGCAAGCAATTATTCGTGAAATTCAAGAAGAGTTAAACATGGAGATTGTAGTAGATTCACATCTTATTACGGTCGACTATGACTATCCTGATTTTAGTATTTCTTTAAATACATTCTTATGTCATAGCAACGATAAGGATTTACAGTTATTAGAACATGTGAATTATCAGTGGTTGACTATTAATGAACTAACTACTCTCGACTGGGCAGCAGCAGATTTACCTATTGTTGATGAGTTGCAAAGAAAATGATTCTAGATGCATTGAGTAAAGGGTTAATTACAAGCTTCATTGATCAATCTTCCTATTCAGAAGATATTTATCAAACTAAGTTGGTACAAAATAATTATCCATCAGAAAAAGTGATCAATACCTTTGAAGGTGAGCTGGAACACTGCACACGGTTTTGGTTCACTACAGCTTTTCTAAGTATGAGTGGTTTTAATACCCTTTATTCTCTGCTTGAAGATTTACAACGCAGAAATATTCCTGGTCGAGTTTTAGTTTCTCAGTATCTTAATTTTACTCAACCAGAGGCTTTAAAAAGACTAAAAAGCTTTAAAAATCTTGAAGTTTGTATAGATATACAATCTGACTTGCATGCGAAAACCTATGTATTTGAACATAAAGATCATATGAGTGTGTTATTAGGGAGTAGTAACTTAACCGCGAATGCACTGAATAAAAATGAGGAGCTTAATATTTTTATTCGGGCCTTGCCTCAAAGTAAAATTATGCGAGATATTTTGCTCAAAAAGCAGACTTTATTCGACGCTGCACAAGAGTTGACCGAAGAATATTTAGCACAATATAGTGAAATATATCAGGCTCAAAATCAATTTGTTCAGAAACTACCACAACAGAACATAAAGCTTTCTAGTTCAATTACACCTAATTTAATGCAACAAGAAGCTTTGAGTAGTTTGGAAAAATTACGAGAGGGCAATGTTACTAAGGCTTTGCTCATCTCTGCAACAGGTACAGGAAAGACTTATCTTTCAGCTTTTGATATACGCAATTTCAAAGCAAAAAGTATACTTTTTATTGTGCATCGAGAAAACATTCTTATTGATGCTCAACAGGCTTTTAAAAATGTATTTGGTGCTGATTTTAAATCTGCTATTTTCTCAGGATCAAATCGAGATATAGCCGGGTATGACAATATTTTTGCCACTATACAGTCTTTGTCTAGAGATCATCATTTAACTCAATTTTCACCAGAAGCTTTTGACTATATTGTAAAAGTCATCGTTCAGGTTCTGCTAGCTATTTAAAAATTTTAGAATATTTCAAACCCAAATTTCTTTTAGGTATGACTGCGACTCCAGAAAGAAGTGATGGTATCGATATTTTCAAAGCATTTGATTACAATATAGCCTATGAAATTAGGCTTAAAAAAGCCATGGAATGTAATCTCATTTGTCCTTTTCACTATTTTGGAATTTCAGATTTAGAAATAGATGGTGAGCTGGTTGATGATAATACTGATTTTGGTCATTTAATTAGTGATGAGCGTGCTCGAAAGATTAAAGAAGCTTCAGATAAGTTTGGTACAGATAACGGTGAATTAAGAGCCTTAGTTTTTTGTTCTAGTGTTAAGGAAGCGAAAGAGCTTGCAGGGAAAATGAATCTCTTAGGGATTCAAAGTATAGCTTTAAGTGGCGAAAATAGTACGGAACAGCGAACAGCTGCGATCGAGTCAATCAGCTCGGCAGATAACCATCGTATTGAAATGATTTTTACGGTTGATATTTTTAATGAAGGGATTGATATTCCTAAAATTAATCAAGTGATTTTTTGATCCTAGCCAAAATAATGGACAGCATTTCCCTCTAAAGATAACGTAACGTTAACTTTGGAGATACAAGAATGGCTAAACGTTTTAGTCCTGAATTTAAACAGCAAGCAATTGATTATGCACTTTCAAACTCACATGAATCTATATAGTCAAATCATTATAAAACCAATACAATGGTGCAATGAGTTATTCAGAACATTTTAGACGTAAAATTTTAGCTAAACTTGAGGAAGGTTATTCTATTCGAGCGGTAGCTGCACAATTTGAAATTAATAAAAATACCATTGTTGAATGGAAAAAACGTATAGAGATTAAAAAAACTCGTGTACGTAAACCTTCTAAAATTAACGATGATGCTTTACGTGAAGATGTTGAAAAGTATCCTGATGCTTATCAATATGAACGTGCTGCACGTTTTAATTGTGGTGTTTCATCTATTGGTGCTGCATTAAAGCGCTTAAATATTACAGTTAAAAAAAGACGTTAAGCCATCCTAAAGCAGATACAAAGCTTAGGGATAAATTTATTCAGCAAGTGAATGAATTAGGAACAAACCACCCGATTATTTATGTGGATGAAAGTGGTTTTAAGTCACATGATTACAGACCTCATGGCTACTCACGAAAAGGAGTACCTTGTTTAGGGCAATATAATTGGCAATTAAAGAATCAGACCAATGCCATTGGAGCAATCTATGAGGGTAAGTTATTTTCAGTCGGTTTATTTGACTGCAAAATCAATTCAGATGTTTTTCATTTTTGGATTGAGCAATTCCTCATACCAACATTACCAGAAAATAGTGTAGTGGTTATGGATAATGCAGCATTTCATAAAAGAGCAGATATTCAGGAGTTATTGGAACAACAAGGGCATAAAATTCTTTGGCTTCCTGCATACAGCCCTCATTTAAATCCTATAGAACAGATGTGGGCATGGGTTAAACGTAAGCGTAAAGAATGGTTGATCGACTCAGTCGATGAGTTATTTGTATTAGTTCAGACTTGATCGGACATTCTTCTTGAAAAAGAGAAAGTTACCCGTTTTGATAAAGGTGTCGAAATCTTAATCAAACAAAGGTAACTTTCTTATGTTGCATACTAACAATCAAATTATCAAACACAAAGTAGGCTTACTCAATTTAGCCGAAGAACTTCAGAACGTTTCTAGAGCATGCAAAGTGATGGGTGTCTCTAGAGATACTTTCTATCGCTATCAGGAGTTAGTACAGTCTGGTGACATTGATGCATTGATCAATAAGTCCCGTCGAGTGCCTAATCTAAAAAACCGTGTAGATGATGCTACAGAGCTAGCGGTCATTGATTTCGCAATTCAATATCCAGCTTATGGTCAGCATCGTACCAGTAACGAATTGCGCAAGAAGGGTGTATTTGTTTCAGGGAGTGGTGTTCGCTCTATTTGGCTCCGCCATGATTTGGAGAACTTTAAGAAGCGTTTAAAAGCTCTCGAAGCTAAAGTGGCGCAGGATGGTATCGAACTAAATGATCATCAGATTGCTGCACTTGAGCGTAAGCATGAAGATGATGTGGCATGTGGTGAAATAGAAACAGCTCATCCAGGCTATTTAGGTGCGCAAGATACCTTTTATGTCGGGAATCTCAAGGGTGTTGGACGGATCTACCAGCAAACATTTATCGATACTTATAGCAAGGTCGTTCATTGCAAGCTCTATACAACCAAAACACCAATTACAGCGGCTGATTTACTCAATGATCGTGTATTACCTTTCTATCAATCCCAGGATTTACCAATGCTTCGCATTCTTACAGACAGAGGAACCGAGTATTGCGGGAAGGTGGAACAACATGACTATGAGTTGTATCTAGCCCTCAATGACATTGATCACACGAAGACAAAAGCAGCTTCACCACAAACGAATGGGATCTGTGAACGCTTCCATAAAACAATACTGCAGGAGTTTTATCAAATTACATTTAGGAAAAAGGGCAGAGTAAAACTTGAAGTGCGACATAAACCACCTAATTAATTTAAAGGGTTTATGGAGTATATAAAATTGTCATACCATCATCTTAACTTTGAAGATCGTACTGCATTAATGCTTGAGTCA
>NZ_JBWZQN010000054.1:0-24795 GCF_056724605.1 Prolinoborus fasciculus
TACTGGAGAAATCTAAGAGGTATGTGTTGCCTGAGAGGAGGGTTAGAAGTTGCCCACGAGTTGTGAAAGGAAAACCACAGAAATACCCAAGAAAATGCCAGTCAATTTCTTAACTGACTGGCATTACTCCGAAGAGGGTTTTTATATATTTCATTACAAAAGGCCAAATTAGAGGCGTTTGCGTTTTGCTGCTAAAATTTGTGATTGACGCATACGGAAACCTTCTTTTTGTTTCTCCGAGGTTTTGTCAATACAGTACACACAAGAGACACCATGTTCATAACTTGGGAGGGCAACTTCTTCTGGAAGTAAAGGCCAGCCACACGCATGACACTTGGTATTTTGGCCTTCTTCAACACCGTGCGTTACGGCAGTACGACCATCAAACACGAAGCATTCACCTTCCCACATGCTTTCTTCAGCCGGGGTTTCTTCCAGGTATTTCAAAATACCGCCTTTCAGGTGATAAACTTCAGTGAAGCCTTCTTGAAGAAGTAAAGAGGTTGATTTTTCACAACGAATACCACCTGTACAGAACATGGCAATTTTCTTGTCTTTGTGCTGTTCCAGATTATTTTTCACGTATTCAGGGAATTCGCGGAAGCTTTCAGTTTTCGGATCAATCGCGCCTTTGAACGTACCTGCTTTGTATTCGTAATCGTTACGGGTATCAACCAGAATCACGTCATCACGTGCAATCAGTTCGTTCCATTCTTTTGAATCAAGATAGTGACCGACTAAATCACGCGGTTTCACTTCCACGCCTAAAGTCACGATTTCTTTTTTTAATTTAATTTTCATTTTACGGAATGGTTTTTCAGAACTGTCAGATTCTTTGTATTCCATTTCGTTAAAACCTTCATTCAGAAGGAACTGGTGAATTTGATCAATCGATGCACGGTCGCCTGCAACCGTACCGTTAATGCCTTCACCTGCCACAATTAGAGTACCGCAAAGGTTGATGGATTTTACCAGGTCCAGAAGACGTTGCTGAAGATCGGCAGGATCTTGAACTTCTTTGAATTGATAAAGTGCGGCAACAACCCAACCAGTCGTCGCTTGCTGTTCTACAGGTGCAAGCTGTTCTACAGTAGCGTTCATGGAAATACTCCAACGTAGCATGATAATTTGAAAGGCGCATATTTTAGCTTGATTCGAGTGAATAAGCGAGTAAAACGCAAGTCTTTTAACAGGCTTCAATTCATGGGAGAGAGCGTGTATAGTCATGCCCGGCCCAGGATTTTGTGCAGTGATGCAGATACTGAAAGTTGCAGTATCTTTGGAGTGTGTTTTGAGTTCAGATCGTCGTATTGCGTCTTTAACCCCATGTGCAGGGCGTTGCTCGACCGTATTTGGTGATGCGGTATGTCGTGGTTGTCGCCGTTTTAATCATGAAGTGATTCACTGGAATACGTATAGTGCTGAGCAGCATCGAGCTGTGTGGCAGCGACTGGATGCACAGCTGGATCAGATTCTGGTGCCATTGTTACCGCATGCCGATCTTGTCAAAGTGCAGGCCTTTGTGCTGTCGAAACGGGTGCGCTTGCGTGATGATGCTTCTAAAGGGCGCAAGCTGTATCATGCTTTAAAGCTCTGTGAAAAAAATCGGCATTTTACCGACGATAGTGGTTTAGGCATCCATTATAAGCAGGTGCGTCCGCTCTGGGACGAGTTTGAGCGCCGGATCTTGGCCTTGGCTACCGCCAGTTATGATCTGGCTTTTCTGCGGGCAGATGGCATCAGTCAGCATCTGCTTCAGATGGAAGAAGAGGACGAGTAGGTCCTCTTTTTTTATGCTGACTATATTAGACAAGGAGGAATGGGGTGAATATTACCGAATATCTGCTGTATTGTCTGGCCGTAGTAATCATGATCGCGACGCCCGGACCAGTAATGTTACTGGTCGCTAGTGCTGGGCTCAAAGGCGGCTATAAGCATGCCTTGCAGACTATTTTCGGGACTAACTTTGCCTCACTGGTTCTGATTGGTTTATCCATTCTCAGTCTAAAAGGTCTTCTGGTTGTTAACGAAAATTGGCTGAATGGCATTAAGCTACTTGGCTGTTTGTATATTGCCTGGCTGGGAATTCAGATTTTCAGGGAAGTCTGGCAAGGGCAGGGATCAACTGGACCACAAAACCTGCAGCCCGTACAGGGTGGCTTTCGTACCGGTTTTCTGGTAGGTATTTCTAATCCCAAGGATATTATTTTCTTTGCCGCCTTTTTTCCGCAATTTATAGGCATTAGCCCAAACCTCGATTTAAGCTTGGTGATTCTGACAATTAGCTGGATTGTTCTGGATTTTCTCACCCTGTCACTGGTGTATCTGGGTTTTCAGCGATTATCTCGGTCTCAGCTTTATCCGCATTTACTTGGGCTATGTGGCTTGATCTTGTTAATGGTTGCACTGTATGGGATTTATTCCATCTTCAGTTAATTCAATCAATATATACGACACAAAAAATCCCGGACCAAATGCCGGGATTTTCTTTTTAAATAGACTTATATATTGTGTTGCTGGCGGTACTGTACCAGTTCATCAATGGTAATTAGGCTCAGTTGATGCGTCTGTGCATACGAGAGAACTTGAATACCAGAAGCCATGCTGCCATCCGGATTAGTCAGTTCACACAACACGCCGGCAGGTTTTAAACCAGCCAGACGCGCAAGGTCAATAGTACCTTCAGTATGACCACGCCGGGTTAAGACACCACCTTCACGGGCGCGTAATGGGAATACATGACCAGGACGATTCAGATCACTGGCAACTGCGCCGTCTTTAATCGCTGTTTTAATTGTAGTCGTGCGGTCTTTGGCAGAAACACCGGTTGTTACACCCTCTACTGCTTCAATACTTACAGTAAAGGCAGTTTTAAACTGGCTAGAGTTATCTTGTACCATTGGTGGTAACTCTAAATGGTTTGCCAGCTCATCAGTCAGACATAAGCAAACGATGCCGGAACCATCACGAATCATACGCGCCATGGTTTCTATAGTTAAAGTTTCAGCTGCCACAATCAGATCGGCTTCATTTTCACGGTCAAAATCATCCATGACCAAGACAGGTTTGCCTTGGCGGAGATCTTCGAGTGCCTGAAGGATACGTTGTTCAGCAGGGGCTAAAGCAGAAAAGAAAATTTCGGGTTGAATCAAACTTGACATTGAAATGCTCACCTAAACTAAAAATATGATTGAACATTTCAGGACTGAGTGAAAATAGGCTTATAGCAAAAACAGGTGTATGCACGGCATACAGCCTTGGTGCTGCTTTCGTCTTCTTTCATCCGGACTATACCGTCGGCTCTGGATTTGCACCAGATCTGCAGATCAATCGAAATTGACCGCTCGTGGGCTAATTCAAGCCTAATTATAAAAAGCTGAAATTACCACCGGTGGGGAATCACACCCCGCCCTGAAGCGATGTAAGAACATTATAGTCCTGATTTTAAAAAGATGGGATGGTTGAAATGGAAAGTAATTTGCAGAATTTTAGATAAACAAAACAGATAATCTGAATTACCCAGGTTTTTAGCAAAATACTGGAAACATGCTATGGTGTGAGGAAGATTAGAAATCCTTCAATCATTCTAACAATGCATAAAACTGAGCTGATCCGAAATAATCAATTTTCGCCCTTGCTGTTCTGCAATGTAGAAGTACTACGTTATTTAAAAATCTTGGGCTTGGCACTCATCACGGTCAGTTTGCTGTATTTAATGGCAGCGAACTGGTGGATGCTGCCGGATCCGGTTCAGCTGGCAATCCCGATGCTGATTTTACTCTGTAGTGCAACAGCAAGTATTTACTTCGACCAGCAGGAATGGGTGAGACAGAGTCTGGATACTGTATCGGGTCTAATGCTGGGCTTAAGTCTGGCAATGATTGGGCAGATTTATCAGACTGGTGCTGACAGTTATCAGTTATTTCTGCTTTGGGCTTTGCTGTTGCTGCCTTGGCTGTATCGTCCGAATATTGGGATCTTTGCATTATTTTGTGTGGTCAGCCAGCTGGTGCTGTATTTTTATTTTAAACAAAGCTTTTGGTTAGTGCGTGCTGAAACTCTTTATCTGCTCAGTCTGAATCTTTTGACTGGGCTAAGTATGATCTATGCCTTACGTTATTATCCGGTTTTGCGCTATCTGTTTATCGCCGTCGTGGTGCTCATTTCGGTAGTGAGTATGTTCCGGTTTGTCGACTCGGATTCGATCTGGTATTTGGCTTCGGTGCTGGTTCTGCCTATTTTATTCAGTGCTTATTTCTATACCCGAAAGCAACAGCTTGAAACCAGCTTACTGATTGCAGGACTGGCACTGAGTTTTAGTATTCTGATTTTTGATCTCACTGAGCAATATTTACAGGATTCAGCCGCCGGCTTATTGGTATTGGCTTTGCTGATATTCAGCTGGTTTGCAGCTATTACAGGTCTGCTGATCAAGCTGTTGCCCAAGAGCCGGTTTTCGGTCATTCCACTGGCTCTGGGTGCATGGATTGCTGGTGTGATCTTGGCCATGCTGTTGCTGACTTATTGGGAAAGTTTTTCGATTCTGATGGGAATCATTTTTATCGCAGTCGCCTGGTGGTTGATTCGTAGCAAGCCCTCAGTTTTTCTGCGGCAATTGGCTTATTGTCTGTGGGTGTGCGGTCAGGCCGCGGTATTGATTCATACTCAATTACTCACAGAGAACCTATTGCTGATTTGGCTGATACAAGTCGGCATTACGCTGTTGACTATCATGAGTCGTATGCATTGGCTGGTGGTGCTGTTGCAGTTGTTACTTGCACATATACTGGGAATTGCAGTTCTGGCCGAGCAACATGCATTTTTTCAGGATCAGCGCCTGCTGACGTGGATCAGGCTGCTGAATTACAGCATTCTGACTGTGACTTTGATTACTGCGAGATACTGGCTCGCTTCAGCTTATGCCAAAAGCGTGAATTTATGGATGATCAGTGTCTTGGCGGCAACAGCCATTTTTCAATGCCTGCTGCAATTTGGTGTGGCTCAGCAATTGCAGCCACATGGTATAGATGAAGCAATTGTTTTCTATATTTTGCCAGCGATATGGCTGCTGAGTTTTGTCGGGATTCATCTGAAGCAATTTTCATGGATTCAACTCTGGCTCATTCCAGCAGTGGGAATTCTGCTAATTGTATTGGGTTACTTTGAAATTTTTATCATTCTGGTGTTTATGGCTTGGGCAATGGTGAATCAACAACGATTGATGCAAGCCTTGAGCATTTTGCTGCTGATCTTCTGGTTATGGCTGCTGTATTACAATCTGGGACTAAGTTTTTTATTTAAAAGTGTCAGTATTTTTGCCTCAGGTGTGCTGGTGTTGCTTTTGGCTTATGTGTTGAGTTCACCGAAGTTCCAGCTGAAAGCAGGAGTGGTCTCATGATGAAAAAGTTTATGGCACTGCATCTTAGTATTTTTAGTATTGCTTTATTCGTAGGTTTAATTGTCCAGCATGAATGGCATCTGGCCAAAAGCGACAGTATCTTTGTCGAGTTGGCACCAGTCGATCCGCGTTCGATCCTGCAAGGGGATTATATGGTACTGAACTATGATCTGCATTTTAGCGCAGTGGCAGCGGGGAATGGTTCCGAACAGCCTGTTTCTGACATAAAGATTGAAGATTTTAAAAATCAATCACATGTAATGAGTTATGTGCAGCTGGAGCAGCAGCGCAGAGTTATTAAAACCAGTTTTGATCGAAGTGCACTCAATCAATCGGAACGTGTAGCCCGATTAATGCTGAAAAACCCACGCAATACTTTTGAGGCTTTGTATCCTGCTGCTAACAGTTTCATGTTCCCCGAGGGTCTGGAGCCTTGTTATCGTAACGCCAAATTTGCAGAGCTGAAAGTGAAGGAAAATGGCAAGGCCTTGTTATTTGATTTGCTGGATCAACAATTAAAACCCTTAAACTGTGAAAGCTCTAAAAGCTGGCGAGAGGGCAGTTAAATAGGTCAATATTCGGGTATTAAAAAAGCCCGCAATGTGCGAGCTTTTGGGTATCTGGTCTGATCAGATTATGCGACTTGTACCGGAATACAGTTGGCGGTGTGGCTGACTGTATTATTTGGGTTAGCATAAACCAAGCGAGGCTGATGGGCATTCGCTTCAGCTTCAGTGAAATCGCCAAAGGTTGCAATAATCACGATATCGCCTACATCGGCTTGATGCGCAGCGCCACCATTGACTGAAATGATGCCTGAATTGTCTTCGCCACGAATTGCATAAGTTGCAAAACGTTTACCATTGGTCACGTTCCACACATGAATTTCTTCGTATTCACGAATGCCAGCCAAATCCATCAAAACGCCATCAATTGCACATGAACCTTCATAGTGTAGTTCTGCATGTGTAACGTGAGCGCGGTGAATTTTGCATTTTAATAAACGAGATAGCATGGCTAGCGTCCCCTGAGTTGACCTAAGAGTTTGATCATTTGGTTAAATCAATCTTGCTTGCTGTATGGTGAACAATCGAGCAAACGCATTTTGCGCTTAAATAAACTTTCTGGCAAGCGGAATTGTCCAGCAATTTTTGAATGTTTAGTTCGGCTTATATGCGTTGATTTGATTCATGGCTTGCTGTACTTCACCGTTCACCAGCATTTTTGTGCGGGCGAGCGCATGGGAAATTGCATCATCCATTAAATTCTGTTCGCTGCTAGGTGCTTTACTGAGCACATGACCGGAAACACGGTCTTTGGCACCAGGGTGGCCGATTCCAATACGCAAGCGATGGAAGTTTGAACCAATATGCGGCACGATATCGCGTAGACCATTATGACCACCGTGACCACCGCCAGTTTTCAGGCGAATGACACCAGGATTCATATCCAGTTCATCATGGGCAATCAGGATCGATTCAGGTGCAATATTGTAGAATTTGGCGAAAGGAACAACACTTTTACCGGAAAGGTTCATAAAGGTTGTCGGTAGAAGAAGACGGACGTCTTGACCTTCGATATTGCCACGACCGCTAAATCCGTTGAATTTTGGGTCTTTTTTGAGGGTAATGCCATATTGCTCTGCAAGGCGTTCTACGAACCAGAAGCCTGCATTATGGCGGGTTTGGGCATACTCAGAACCTGGGTTACCCAAACCAACAATCAGTGAAATATTTGACACTAATTACACCATTAACACTTATGCGCGTTTGAAGTCAGCGTGCATTGGTGTGTTTTTAGCTGGGTGACGTTGTAACGCTTGGATTTTCACGCTTTCAACTTTACCGTCTACATCAATTTCGATAACTTCTTCAAAGAATGAATTGTTTTCTAAGAATTTAACAAGCTGACGAAGCTCAACAGTAATTGCTACAGGAGCAGCTTCACCACCGTAGATGATTGCAGGAACTTTAGCTTGAAGACGAAGGCGGCGGCTCGCACCTTTCCCTTGAACTGCTTCTTCACGTGCTGCTGCGTTTAATACGAAGTTTGCCATGATAGACATCCTATTTAAGTTAAATGAACCAGACTTGCGACCAGTCTAGTGAGTAAAAGCCCTACCAAATGGCAGGGCTTTGAAAATTCAGCGCTCTATTATAGATAAGAATCGAACATTGCGCTAATAGATTCTTCGTTGTTAATACGACGAATCGTTTCGGCAACCATGCTGGCTACTGAAACCTGGCGAATCTTGCCCAGAGCTAAAGCTTCATCAGAAAGAGGAATGGTATCAGTCACAACCAGTTCATCAATCACAGAATTCTTTAAGTTTTCAATCGCTTTACCAGAAAGTACTGGATGCGTTGCATACGCAACAACCTTGCGAGCACCGAAAGTTTTCAATGCATCAGCAGCTTTGCATAACGTACCAGCAGTATCTACCATGTCATCAACGATGACACAATCACGATCTTTTACATCGCCAATCAAATGCATCACTTGTGATTCATTCGCTTTTTGACGACGCTTATCGATGATTGCAAGATCGATATCGCCCATTTGTTTCGCAACAGCACGTGCACGCACTACACCACCTACGTCAGGTGAAACCACCATCAGGTTGTGATGCGACTGTTGACGCAAGTCAGCAAGTAGCGCTGGTGTACCGTAGATGTTGTCTACAGGGATATCGAAGAAGCCTTGGATCTGGTCAGCGTGCAAGTCGATCATCACAACACGGTCAACGCCTACAGTAGTGAGCATGTCTGCTACAACTTTTGCAGTAATTGGAACACGTGCTGAACGTGGACGACGGTCTTGACGAGCATAACCAAAATAAGGAATCACGGCAGTAATACGACCTGCACTTGCACGACGCAAAGCATCAGCCATTACTAAGATTTCCATCAGGTTATCGTTAGTTGGGGCACAAGTAGGTTGTACGATAAATACGTCTTTACCACGAACGTTTTCAGTAATCTCGACAGCAATTTCACCGTCAGAGAACTGACCTACAGAGGCAGCGCCTAGAGGAATATGTAAGTGACTTACGACTTTTTGAGCGAATTGTGGATGCGCAGATCCACTAAAAACGACAAGATTGGGCATGAAGCACCCTTGGCGGTTGGGATATATGGGAATAGATGGCAGGGGTAGCTGGATTCGAACCAACGGATGCCGAGATCAAAACCCGGTGCCTTACCACTTGGCGATACCCCTAATGCGGCAGAACTTTAATATTTTTGCGGTAAAGTGTCAAGGTAAATTAACAGTCTTACAGCAAATGAGTGCTCTGTCTTTTTTCGAGAAAATGGCAGGGGCGGCTGGATTCGAACCAACGGATGCCGAGATCAAAACCCGGTGCCTTACCACTTGGCGACGCCCCTAAATTTGATGAACTGTAAGATGGCAGGGGTAGCTGGATTCGAACCAACGGATGCCGAGATCAAAACCCGGTGCCTTACCACTTGGCGATACCCCTAATACAGTACATCTACAGGTGAAGAATGGCAGGGGTAGCTGGATTCGAACCAACGGATGCCGAGATCAAAACCCGGTGCCTTACCACTTGGCGATACCCCTATTTACACTTTAAACTGAACTAAAGGTGATTCTTGTAAACTGTTGACCAAGTAAGCTTTACATGGTGCATTTGCAAGAATATCTTCGATATTCAGATTTTCAGTGACTTCAATAAACACACAAGCACCTGTACCTGTAAGCTTTGCTTTTCCGAACTGGTCGAGATATTGCATTGCTTCATCGACTTCAGGATATAAGCTTCTTGCCAGTGGCTCAAAGTTATTTCCAAAATCAGATGGCGTTTCCTGATAGGCGCAAAATTTAGAGCTCTTCGTGTCTCTTGTCAATGCTTTTTGCGAAAAAAGCAGTTGAGTGCTGATAAAACAATCAGGTTTTAACACAATGAATTTTTTTTGATCTAAGTCTATGAATGTTAAGTGTTCGCCAATGCCTTCGGCCCAGGCATTTTTGCCATGCACAAATATTGGCACATCTGCGCCTAGCTTGACCCCGAGTTCTGCCAGTTGTTCAATATTTAAACCGCACTGCCAGAGTTGGTTCAGCACAACCAGGGTCGTCGCGGCATTGGAAGAGCCGCCACCGAGACCTGCACCCATCGGGATATTTTTTTCCAGACGAATTTTTAGTCCAGAGAGCGTCTTAGCATAGGGCTTCAACAACTGTATCGCCCGATAGATTAAATTCTGTTGCAGATCCACTGAGGCCAGACCTTCTATCTGAATCGCATCATCAGCACTTTGTTCAAACTCCAGCCAGTCATATAGGTCAATCAGCTGAAAAATACTTTGCAGCTCATGATAGCCATTTTCACGGCGACCGGTGATATGTAAAAACAAATTCAGTTTAGCAGGCGAGGGAACACGAATCATCATGGGCTGGAATCAGGTCAATTAACGGTTTTCAATGATCATTGTAATACGGTTTTCTGCACCATTTCCAAGTGACTGCTTTAAAATCAAACGGTTTGGCATTTTGGCCTGCGCATTATAATTGAGATCGACCGTCCAGCCCTGTTCGATAATCTGGTTAATTCGCTGTGTATCGTCTTTTTGTAATTTGGCAGTCGTGGTAGCAGGGCGGGCTTGTACCCAATCGACTAAATAACTGATCGGCGCTTGCCAGCCGGTTGCACGTTGCAGTAATTCTTCGGCACTGGCTGCCTGAATCACACCGGTTTTTGCGCTGTTTAAGGTCACTTGTCCCGGTGTGCCAGAAATCTGGGTTTTACCGACGCCTAAGATACCGCTGAGCTCAATATCGAATTCTTCCTGCTGTTGTACCCAGGTAAAGAATGCGCTGCCAGTCTGTTGAGGGGTACGAACGCCAATTTTACCTTGCAGCTGAAATTGATTCTCTGCCTGTACAGACGGGGTGGCAGGCGCTTGAGGCTTGATCATCTGCTGACAGCCAGTTAAAAATAAAGCAGTGGCTGCAAAGGCACAGCAGCCCAATTGGCTCAAATTGCGCATAAATTAATTAACTCGTTTTGGTTTGTGGTGCTAACAATAGCGAATTAAGTTGTTTCAATTCTGGGTCATTTGGATGGTTTTGTTGTAATTGTTGTAACACTTGGTGGAATTGTTGTAGATCACCTTTCATGTACAAGGAACGGGCATAACGCACGCCAATCTTCACATTCGGATTCAATTGATAGGCTTTGTATAACACATCCGCAGCTGTGGTGAAGTCATTCTGTAAATAACAGATATAACCATAGGTATCCAGAATCGATGCCTGTTCTGGTGCATATTCTAGTGCCTGTTCGACATAGCGGCGTGCTTCTTCGAGGCGACGGTTTTGCATCGCCAGGGTATAGGCATAGGCATTCAGATAGGTCGGACTGTTCGGTTCAATTTTAAGTAAAGTGCTGAGTAGTTCATCCAGCTTGACGCGATCCTGATGGGGATCCAGCAACAGAACTTGCGAATAGACCAGTTCAGGGTCATCCGGCAGGTTTTTGCTGGCTTCTTCCAACAGGCGAATCGCAGCTTTTTTATTCTGCATGCGCGTCAAAATATCCGCCTGAGCTAGATAGAGGAAGCTGGCATGTTGTGGATAATTCACCCTTTCCTGGGTTAAGAAACGCAGCGCATCATGCAGCTTATCCTGCTGGGCGAAAATCGAGATCATGTTGCGACGTGAGACGGTGTAAAGACTGCCATCGACCAGACGATAATAAGCTTTCGCCGTTTCATAATGCTGTTTGCGTTCTGCATTCACCGCCAAGTAATAATAGGCTTCGTTTTGATATTGCGCAGAATAACGCAGTTCGACCAGATATTTTTCGGCTTTCTCGTATTCTTCCAAGTCAATACTGGTCAGTCCGGCAATGAACAGGGCTTCTTCAGCAGTCGGCCATTTTTTTAGAATGTCTTGCAGTTTTTTCAGAGCCAAAGTCGCTTCGTTCAGCTTGACCAGATATTTGACTTCTGCCAGACGTACATCCAGATTATTACGGTGTTTACCGCTGGATTTTTCATACCATTGCAGTGTCGCCTGAGTATCGCCGAGTGCATTGAGCAGATTGGCCTTCATCAGGATATAGCCGGTCGCATTCGGACGTTTTTTTAAGGCGCGGTTAACTGTATTTAAAGCCTGTTCAAGCTGACCATTTTGTGCTTCCAGACCGGCCACTAGCACCAGAATAGATGGATTGTCCTTGGCTTTAGTGGTGCTTAAGGCCTGAATCAGATAAGTACGATCCTCTGTGCCTTCCGGTGAAATTCCGGCGAGAATTTCTTCCAGATCGGCACTGTCATCAATTTGCAGGATTTTTTCTAAGGTCTCAGCAGCCAGCTCATATTCATGCGCTTTAAGGGCAATATGTGATAAATAAAATAAAGCAGGGACGTCTTGTGGCTCTTGTACCACCCAGTGCGTGGAGATATCTAGTGCTGCCTGTAGGTCATCATGTTCCAGCGCGACATTCAGTGCACGCTGCTTGACTGAAGTGGAATTGCTCTTGATCGCCAGCACCGTATAGTTGTGCAAAGCAGTCGGAATGTCATGTGCAGCGATGGCAAACTCAGCCATCATACTTTGTTTTATCGCATCATAATTTTGATTTGCATGGTAAACTGCTTCCGCTGCATAGAGATGCGCAGTCGAAGCCATGCTACCCACCAGTAGGAATGTGGTAGAATATTGCTTAATTGTAGGGCCGTTGATACGGCTAATTGTTTGACGCAATTTTTTATTGATCCAAGTAATGCTTTTTATGACACCGATGTTGCACAATAGCATAAATTTAGTGAAATGATGACCTGATATGTCTTTCTTTGCATTGGGTGTCAACCATCAAACTGCCTCTGTAGAACTGCGCGAACAAGTGGCTTTTAACCCTGAAAAGTTAAGTGCCATTCTTGCCGAGCAAAGCCAACACCCTGAACTGAACGACATGGTGGTGGTGTCTACATGTAACCGGACCGAAGTTTACGCCATGTCTGACAATGCTGACATGGTGCTGAACTGGCTCGCCCAGAAAAATGGGGTGGATGTCAAACAACTGCAACATCATGTCTATCGTTATGAAAATGCCCAGGCAGTGACGCATCTGATGCGTGTTGCCAGTGGTCTGGATTCACTGATGCTAGGTGAACCACAAATTCTGGGACAGGTCAAAACCGCACTTTCTCTGGCCAAAGACTCTCATACCGTTTCGCAAAACCTGAACCGCATTTTTGAATATGCTTTTTATGCCGCTAAACGTGTGCGTTCGGAAACGGCTGTCGGCAGTCATGCAGTCTCGATGGGCTATGCGGTGGCACAACTTGCTCTGCAAGTATTTAGTCATCCGGACAAGCTGACCATTATGGTGGTAGCAGCCGGGGAGATGAACAGTCTGGTGGCCAAACACCTCGCAGAGATGGGGGTGGGCAAGATTATTATCTGTAACCGTACCCGCGAGCGTGCGGATATTCTGGCACAGGAAATTGCACATCGAGTTGAAGTCGAAATTATAGATTTTGATCAGCTTGCAGAAAATCTGCATCGTGCCGATGTCATTTCCAGTTGTACCGGCAGTTTGCATCAGGTGATTCACTATCCTGATATCAAGGCAGCATTAAAGAAACGCCGTTACCAGCAGATGCTGCTGGTCGATCTGGCAGTGCCACGCGATATTGATGCCAAAGTAGAAAGCCTGGACGGGGTTTATCTGTATGGGGTCGATGACCTGCAAAGCGTGATTGAGGAAAATCTGGCACAGCGCCGTCAAGCGGCTGTTGAGGCTGAGATCATGGTCAATCAGCTGGCTACAGAACTGATGACCCAGCAAAAGGTCAAACAGGCCGGGGCGACCATTCATGCCTATCGTGACCACGGGGAAACATTACGTCAGGAAGAATTGTCACTGGCAATGCAGCGTATTGCCAAGGGCGAAAAGGCGGAAACGGTACTGGCCGAGTTTTCACATCGTTTAACCCAAAAACTGTTGCATCCAACTTCTATTGTGCTGCGTGAGGCGGCCAAAGCGGAAGATCCTACCTATTTTGAGCTGTTACAGGAAGAACTGGGCAATGTAGTCGCGAAGCGTCGTAAATCCAGGCATTCAGTTTAATTAGTATGATCGGGTTATGGGCTGTTTTTTGATATATATGTCAGCATACAACCCAGCTAGATGATTTGAAAAGTGTGTAAATAATACTGTAAGCTAACACCGACCTCCTTTGATTTAAAAGAATCAATAATTTGAAAAATCAGTCTTCTAACAATGTCATGGAACGTTTGCGGTCAATCTCATAAATCTGCATTTTCAGGTTTTTCATTTCTGCAATACTGTTAAATTTCTTGGATTTAATCTTGTTTTTTAAACACTGATATTGCAGCTTGGTGGAAAAATCAGCCGCGAGCTTATCGGCCTGTTCCGGCGATGAGGTGTAATCGCTGACATTGGCATGCTGCAGAATATGCTGCAGTTCATGATGATGGGCTGCGCAGGCACCGAGCACATAATAGATCGACAGTTCAGGATCATCCGGCAAGTCATCAAAAATCACATTCAGAATATTCAAAATCTTAAACAGCAACTGATCTTCCGCTACTAGCGCGCGCAGTGGTTCAAAATGAATATACAGATAAGGATGATTCATCAAGATCGCAATCACATATTCTTCAGCATCAATTTTTGTACTAAAGCTTAAAGATGCATCTGTATTGACCTTAGGTTGCCATTTACGATTAAAGCCCAGTTTTTCGCGGAAAAATTGCTGCAGCAGATAACGGAAGGAGCCGTGTTTGGGCAGTAATTCGGTCAGATTTTTTAGTTCACCCATAACCTGACTCTTGCCTTCTGGGGTGGTGATATCCTGATTTTGGGTCAGATGGGCAAACACGAAGTCCGACATCAACGGTGCCTGATCCAGCAAGCGTCTGAAGTTTTCTATCCCTTCACGGCGGATCAATGAATCTGGGTCATGGTCAGCGGGCAAAACAAAGAACTTCAGCTCTCGGCCATCATTCAGCAGGGGCAGGGCAATGTCCAAGGTACGGCGCGCTGCTTTTTGACCGGCAGCATCCCCATCAAAGGCAATGGTCAGCCGGTTGCTCTGCTTGAACAGAATATTCAGGTGGTCGGTATTACTCGCTGTGCCTAAAGTCGCCACTGCGCCATGAATGCCATATTGCTGAAGCGCAATCACATCCATATAGCCTTCGACCATCAGCCATTCTTGGGCTTTCTGTTTGCGGCCCTCATAGAGGCCGTACAGCAACTGGTTTTTATGGAAGACTTCAGAATCTGGCGAGTTGATGTATTTCGGCTTGATCTCGTCATTCAGGGCACGGCCGCCAAAGCCGACCACACGGCCCTTGGTATCACGGATCGGGAAAATGACTCGTTCACGCAGCAGGTCAAAATCACGGCCACTGTCGCTGGTGCGAATCAGACCTAAAAGTTTTAAGCCCTCAATATCCTGAGGAAAGGCTTTTTCCAGATGTTGCCAGTCTTCAGGCGCATAGCCTAAGCGCCAATAGGCAATGGTCTCTGCAGTCAGACCACGCTGCTTGAAGTATTGCTGGGCACTCGGGCTATTTGGGAGTTGGCGCTCATAGAACTGCGCGATATTTTCTAGCAGGTCGTAGAGGTTACCGTCTTGCTGAACTTCCGCCATCGGTAGGTGTTCAAAAGAAGCAAAAGGGTCACCATAAAAATCCTGTTCGACTGTCTGAAACTCTGCAAATGGATCGAAACTCGCCGTAGATGCAGCATTATTATTTTCTGTTGGAGCGTTATTCTGTTGCGGCTGAGTTTGTGGTGCAGTTTGAGCAGGCACGATTTTGGGTTTGGCTGCTTCACGTTTATATTTTAATTTATTGGAATCAGTATTGTCTTTAGGCAGTTCGATGCCCGTCTGGCTGGACAGGTCTTTCATCACTTCGACAAAATTACGGCTGCCAATGTCCATTAAAAAACGGATGGCATTACCGTTGGCTTGACAGCCAAAACAGTGAAAATACTGTTTGTCACGATAGACGTGGAAAGACGGTGATTTTTCCTGATGAAAAGGGCAGCAGCCTGAATAGGTACGGCCTGTTTTTTTCAGTTTTACGAATTGACCAATCACATCGACAATATCGGTGCGATCGAGAATCTGATCAATCGTATGTTGAGGAATGGCCATGGTCTGCTGAGCTTCTCGTGCTGGAATCTAAGGTCTAAATCACTGAAAAAATGAAAATAGTCTAGTTGGACATTGAATATTTCAAGTTCCTTTGTATACCTTTTGCACGTTTTGTTCAAGCCTGGGCAAGACAACGCAAAAGGGCAAGTATGATACCTTGCCCTTGAGGAAAATGCACCTGTAAAGCGCTGTCTTATTTGCTGATGCTGCCGGCCTTCTTTAGCTTTATTCAGCCGTTTTAGGACGATCCAGCAAACCAAATGAAATGCGATTGGTGATGCTGCGCTTTTCATTTTCTGGCGCATCAGACTGTGCATCGGTGTCGGTTACAGTCTTGGCTTCTTTACCAAAAATACCCAGTGTCGCGCGGTTAAAGAAGCTGCCTTCACTACGCGCTGCACGCAGATTCACCGTCCCATCTGATTTCACCAGATTCGGATAATTCAGCTTTAATACATCCACATATTGCTGAGAAGTCGCTTTATCACCTAGCTGAGCATAGCCATAAGCAACCGTTGCCAGTGCTTCTGGAATCTGCGGAGTTTGAGGATAATGTTCAATCACCCACAAGCCACGTTCAACTGCTGCCAGATAAGCCTTACGCTTGATGTTGAAACGTGCTGCGTTCATTTCATGCTCAGCCAGTTCCTGACCGATAAACTGCATACGCTGTGCTGCATCCACTGCATAAGTGCTAGATGGATAGCGGCGAATGAAATCAACAAAATTCTGGTAAGCCACTTTCAGGTAGCTGACATCACGATGCGACTGTTTCAGCGAGGTATAACGCAGCAGGCCGTTATAGTTCTGTTCCATATTTGAGACACCGCGTACATAGTAGGCATAGTCGACATTTGGATGTTGCGGGTTCAGACGGATAAAACGCTCTGCCAGTGCGACCGCACCTTCATAATCTTTTTGCTGGAATTTCACATACAACAGTTCCAGTTGCGCTTGCGGGGCATACTGACTGGTCGGGAAATAAGTTTCCAGCGCTTCCAACTGTTTTGCTGCATCGGTATATTGATTACGATCTAGCGCTTTCTGTGCTTTTTGAATATAAACCTGTTCGCTAGATTCCGGACCTTTATCCACGACTTCTTTTTTTGGATTACTGCTACAGCCTACCATTGCCGATGCAATGCCTAATGTCACAGCAAGCATTGTCATTTTATAATGTGGTAGCGACATAAAAATTCCTCTGTTAATACGGGCAATGAGCTACAATTGCACTATTAAACCACTTTTGTCTGAATGAGCAAATGAGTCAAGCACAATCTTCCAATTCTAATATCCCTGATACTGATTTCAATTTACTTGAAGATTCTGAGGATGCAGATAACCATACTTCAGAAGCAACTGCAACACGTTTATCGTTGCAATTTCAACTGGATGAAACTTATATCGGGCAACGGATCGACCAGATTGCCGCAATGGTCTGGAGCGATTTTTCTCGAGAAAAATTAAAGCAATGGATTAAAGATGGCAATTTATTGGTGAATGGTCAACCAGTTAAGCCGAAATTTAAAAGTGATGGTTTTGAAACCCTGACTTTAAATGTTGAGCTTGAAGCGCAAACGCGCAGTCTGCCGGAAGACATTCCACTGGATATCATCTATGAAGATGATGACATTATGGTCATCAACAAACCAGTCGGTATGGTGGTACATCCGGGCGCTGGCAATAGTTCTGGCACCTTGGTGAATGCTTTATTGCATCACTATCCGAAATCGGCTGAACTGGCGCGTGCAGGTCTGGTACATCGTATCGATAAAGACACCAGTGGTCTGCTGGTCGTTGCCAAAAATCTGGAAGCACAGTTTTCTCTCAGCAAACAGCTTGAGAAAAAATCAGTATATCGCCTGTATGATCTGGTGGTTTACGGCAATATTATTGCTGGCGGTACCATTGATGAACCCATCAAACGTCATCCGGTAGATCGTGTGAAAATGACTGTACTTCCGGGCGGTAAAGACGCGGTGACGCATTACAACGTCAAAGAGCGTTTCCAGCACTTCACCCGTGTTCAAGCTCGTCTGGAAACTGGACGTACTCATCAGATTCGTGTGCATTTTAGCTATATCGGCTTTGGCTTGGTTGGTGATCAGGTGTATATGCCGCGTGTCCGTATGCCAGCAGGTGCATCGCAATTACTAGATGACACTTTACGTGGCTTTAAGCGTCAGGCCTTGCATGCCGTGCAACTCGGTCTGACCCATCCGCGTACCAAAGAGGAAATGACCTTTGAAGCGCCGTGGCCGGAAGACTTTGCCAATCTGGTGGAAGTGCTGCGTACCGAAAACAAAGCTTATTAATTTTAACTCAGTCAATGTCAGCGTAAGGAAACGAGATGCAATTTGTACCAGGACTTCCACAAGGTGTGTATGTGGGCCAGACTCGCGTTCACCATGCGAAAGTACAGCCATCAGCACAGCCTGAGCTTGCAGGTTTTAATCTGGCCTTGCATGTGCAGGATGATGCGCAACGGGTACAACAGCATCGTATGGCTTTATTGCAGGATTTCGCTGCGTTTGGCGTAGATAAAATTACCTGGATGACCCAGACGCATAGCACCATCTGTCATAGCATTAATGAGCAGATGCCATTTACCGCACTGGTCGGAGATGGTCTGGTGACGCAGAGCAAGGCACATGCTTTAATGATGATGACTGCAGATTGCTTGCCTGTAGTACTGGGAAATGCTGATGGCACAGAAGTTGCCAATCTGCATGCCGGTTGGCGGGGACTCGCAGGAGGTATTATCGAAAATACCATCGCAGCCATGCAAACTCCGCCGACCTGGGCCTGGCTCGGGGCGGCCATTAGTCAGCCATGTTTTGAAATTGGCGCTGAAGTAAAAGCTGCTTTTTGTAGTAAATATCCTGAACTGGACAGTGCATTTCAGCCCGGTGTACAGGCAGGTAAATATTATGCCGACCTGTATGCGATTGCGCGTTATATCTTGCAGCAACACGGCATAAATACCGTATTGGGCGGGGATCAGTGTTCTTATCGCCAGCCAGAGGAATATTTTTCTTATCGCCGTGAACCAAAAACAGGGCGTATGGCGACATTCGTGTTTATGGCATGAAAATGTTAAACTTAACTGAATTTTTTGGCTTTTGAGCGTTATGTCCCTATCTTCCAAATCTGTTGCGATTGTTTATCACAGTCCTTATGGACACACGGCTAAAGTGGCAAATTTTATTGCCGATGGTGCACGGGAAACCGGTGTTCAGGTGCATATGATGAATGTCGAACATATAGACTGGGATGTACTAGACGCCGCCGATGCAATTATCTTTGGTTGTCCGACCTATATGGGTAGCCTGACCTCTGCCATGAAGCTGTTTATGGAGCAATCCTCTAAGCGCTGGCTGGCACGTAGCTGGCAGGGAAAACTGGCAGCGGCTTTTACCAATGGTGGCGGACTTAGTGGTGACAAGCTGGCGGTCCTGCAGCAAATCAACCTGTTTGCCATGCAGCACGGGATGTTGTGGAGTGGATTGCCATTAATGCCGACAGGACGTGCCGTCACGGATCTGAACCGGATGTCGAGCTTTTTGGGTTTAATGACCCAGTCAGATAACGCACCGGTAGAAGTGACCCCACCTGAAGGCGATTTAAAAACTGCGTTCTGGTTTGGTGAATATATTGCTTTGACTCTAGCGCGTTTAAATAGCCATACTTAAAACCATAAAAAAACCTCCAAATGCGGAGGTTTTTTTATATTCAACTTTTAATCCATTATTTATGGAAAATTCGCGCTTTATCACGTTGCCAGTCACGGTCTTTTTCGGTGGCACGTTTGTCATGAAGCTGCTTACCTTTGACCAGAGCAATTTCCAGCTTGGCATGTGGACCTTTCCAGTAGCAGGCCAGTGGAACGCAGGAATAACCTTTCTGGTTAATCGCACCCATCAACTTTTCAATTTCACGGCGATTCAGCAACAGTTTGCGGGTACGGGTTGCTTCAGGCACCACATGGGTCGAAGCACTTAACAAGGGCTGAACCTGTGCACCAAACAAGAACGCTTCACCATTTTTAAAGGTAATATAACTTTCTACAATGGTCATGCGACCAGCGCGCATTGATTTGACTTCCCAGCCTTTTAATGAAAGCCCCGCTTCAAATTTCTCTTCAATAAAATAATCGTGGCGGGCACGTTTATTCAGTGCAATGGTACCGCCATTATTTTTTTTTACTACAATAGATGCTTTCGCCATAATCTGATACTTCCAAACGTGCTGCTATTGTACCGCAACTAGAAATAAGGTGAAGTTTTTTAAATTAATGAGGATTATTCACCAAAAAAACAAGTTTTTGCTAAAATAAGATTCTACATAACAAACAGAGTACAAATGGATGTCTAAAACTCGTGTGATTTATCCGGGGACTTTTGATCCAATTACCAATGGACATATTGATTTGGTAACCCGCGCAGCGCGAATGTTTGATGAAGTTGTGGTAGCGATTGCCATCGGTCATCATAAAAATCCGGTATTTAGTCTGGAAGAGCGTGTCGCATTGGCAAAAGAGTCATTGAGTCATTTGGACAATGTTGAATTTGTAGGTTTTGACGGTTTGCTGGTCAATTTTTTCCGTGAGCAAAAGGCGACTGCTGTATTGCGTGGTTTGCGTGCAGTGTCTGATTTTGAGTACGAATTTCAGCTGGCCAATATGAACCGTCAGCTGGACTCCCACTTTGAAGCGGTATTTTTAACCCCTTCAGAGCAATATTCTTTTATTTCATCCACTTTGGTGCGTGAAATTGCTCGATTAAGAGGTGATGTGACCAAGTTTGTGCCACCAAACGTGGTCGATGCCTTCGAGCGTAAACTTCAACAAGGTTGGTAGCGTGTCTTTATATATCACCGATGAATGCATTAATTGTGATGTCTGTGAACCTGTATGCCCGAATGAGGCAATCTATATGGGTGAACTCATTTATGAGATTCATCCAGATTTGTGTACAGAGTGCGTCGGACATCATGATCAACCGCAGTGTCAATTGTTCTGTCCGGTAGATTGTATTCCACTGGATCCGAATCATGTCGAAACGCAGGAACAGCTGCAAGCCAAGTACGAAAAACTGACTGCTCAAAAAACATCAAGCAATTAGTCTCGATATTTGATACTATGCCGCTCGAAGTGAGCCAGACGATCGCTGCTGTGGAGATCTCCGTGATTGAAGCAGGGGAGGAAAGTCCGGGCTTCATAGGGCAAGGTGCCAGGTAACGCCTGGGCGGTGTAAACCGACGGCAAGTGCAGCAGAGAGAAGACCGCCTTCATTATGGTTTCGAGCAATCGGAATCGGAGGTAAGGGTGAAAGGGTGCGGTAAGAGCGCACCGCATGGCTGGTAACAGTTCATGGCGAGGTAAACCCCACCGGAAGCAAGACCAAATAGGAATCCATTAGGCATGGCCCATGCTGGATTCGGGTAGGTCGCTTGAGCGCATGAGTGATTGTGCGCCTAGAGGAATGATCGTTCACGACAGAACCCGGCTTATCGGCTCACTTCAACAAATTTTGATCAAACAGCACAATATGGGGTTGACGTGATTTACATAAAATCCCATAATGCGCGCACAGTTTAAGGCTATGTAGCTCAGTTGGTTAGAGCACCGCACTCATAATGCGGGGGTCACAAGTTCAAGTCTCGTCATAGCCACCATATTCTGAAAAAACCCACTCCGATTGAGTGGGTTTTTTTATGGCTGTAAAAATTAAAATGACTATAATGAATGAATTGTAAACGAATGAAATTTAATAAAATGACTATAGATCAAATAAATTGGCAAAAAGATAATTTTGAAAATATTAAAGAAGCTTGGGAGGGGGATTTATGGGATCGTAAAAGTTTAGGGGAACAATTAACAGGATATGTTGATCGTTTACAATGTGGTGCTGTTTTAGCATTGGATGCACGTTGGGGAGAAGGAAAAACGTGGTTTGTTCGTCATTGGGCTAAATACTTAAGTGATACAGACCATAATGTTATTTATTTGGATGCTTTTGCGAATGATTATTTAGATGATCCTTTTTTAGTTATTAGTTCTGAAATTACGAATATTTTAAATCAGGATAAAAGAACGAAAAGAAAAGTTAAAAAATTGATTGAATTGTCTGCATCTGTAGGAACTGCTTTATTGCCATCTTTACCTAAAATTGCTTTGACTCTAGGATTACACTTGGTTGGAGCAGGTTTTTTAAGTAGAGCACTTCAGCAAAGCTATGAAAATGCCAAAGATGAGATTGATACATTATCTGATGAAGCAAGTGAGAGAATCAAAGAAAGTATTCAAGAAAAGATAGCTACTCATGAAGCTGAAAAGAAAACTTTAATAGAGTTCAAAAAGCATTTAGCTGAGACTGTAGAAAAATTAGATAAGCCTTTAGTTTTTATCATTGATGAATTAGACCGGTGTCGTCCTGATTTTTCAATTCGATTAATTGAGCGAATTAAACATTTTTTTGATATCAAGAATATTGTTTTTGTTTTAGTAATGGATAAGGTTCAATTTTCAAAAGTCGTATGTCATAACTATGGTTATGATGAAACTTTAGGAGAGGCATATTTAGATAAATTTGTTGACTTTACAATCCATTTAAAGCAGGCAAAAGAAAGTGAGAATTTTGAACTTATTATAAGAGATCAGCTATTTAAAATAGGTGAATTAAAGTCTATAGATGAATTTAGTGAATTGTATTATTGGGCACTTTATTTACAGTTACATGTAAAAATGAATAGTCGAGAATTAATAAAAAAGATTAATCAATATGCATTATTAAGAGCAGATACTGATCATAAAAACTTGGTATTAATAACTTTCCTATTTGGTTCAATTTCAGCAAATAATTTTAAATCCTTTGTAGAAGAGGTTTCTCAAAACTTAATCAAAAGCTCAAGGGGTGATGTATACCAATTTGCACGAAAACATGGGATTTCAACCTGGAATGGTAATTATGATGAAATAACAAATAGTGAATGGTATAGAATAATTATGCAAAAAGAATTTTTGATCAGTAATCCTTTATTAAACACGATGATCGCTGCTTTTCATGACTCAGCTCGCTCACAAGATAAATCTACAAAAGAACAATATTTGAGAGGAGGGTTAGTAAAATTTGCTATTTCAGAATATACAAACTCATGTAATTTTTCATCAGATTGGGAAAATTATATCAAACGTGGCATTTAATTCTTATCCTTAAAGTAAGATAATAAGCTTCCTATATCATCCGTCTGCAACTGCTCACGCATTTTTAAAAACTGCTTTTCATCTAAGTCATAGAGCTTAAGTGAAAGCAGTTTTTCTATATCTTCCTTGGGAAAGCGATATTTAATAATTTTGGCAGGAACACCACCAACGACTGCATAAGGCGGTACATCTTTGGTGACGACAGCACCGGTTGCCACCACAGCGCCTTCACCCAGTGTTACGCCTTGCATAATCATGGCGCGCGAGCCAATCCAACAACCATCGCCAATCACGGTATCACCCGCAGGCACAAAACTGCGTGTATCGAACGGAAACGCTGAAATCCAGTCCGTACGGTGTAATTGGTTGCCACCCATCATAATCACGCATTCTGCGCCAAAACAGACAAAATTACCGATATGGAGCTGGTCAATCGGCTTCTCGGGCGTGGCCGGCTTGTCATGTAAATAACGCACCACACAACGCTCAAAGCCCTGATCCCAATAGGCCGAATAGTAAGAATAATTCCCCTTGATATGAATATTCGGATTCTTCACAGTTTTGGAGATGAATTCGAATTCACACCAGTGGTTTACAGGCGAATTAATTAACTTTTCGGACATAAGGGAGATACAAAAAATAGTGAATAAGAAATTATACCTAATCGGGGTTTAAACTTGCTGAATAATATCTAAAAGACATTCGCGCACGCATAAAACAATGATTAAGCTGTGGTCGATGCTGGAGGAATACGAGCAATCACCTTAATTTCAAAATCAAAACCTGCTAACCACGTGACACCTACAGCTGTCCAATTAGGATAAGGCTTTTGCGTAAACACCTGATTTTTAACTTTCATGATGCTTTCAAATTGCTGCTCTGGGTCAGTGTGAAATGTGGTGACATCAACAATATCATCGAAAGTACAACCAGCCGCTGCCAAAGTTGCAGCTAAGTTTTTAAAAGCCTGTTCTACCTGTTTCTCGAAATCTGGTTCAGGAGAACCATCTTCACGGCTACCGACCTGACCAGAAACAAAAAGTAAGTCTTCCGATTTGATCGCAGCAGAATAACCATGCTGTTCATAGAGGGCATGGCGGTCTTGGGGAAATATCGCAGTTCTAGTCATGTCTATTCTCATTCAATATCTAATTTATCAGTGAGTGAAAGCAACTTGACTCTCACATACGCTTCGTATGTAAACATAATTGACATACGGTCCGTATGTCAATTAAAATTTTTATGATGATGAGGTAAAGTATTCATGTCTGTTCGTGAACAAAAGATGGCGGAAACCCGCAAGAAATTAATTGAAGTGGCACGCCGTGCATTTGCAGCATATGGCTATGCTGGCACTTCAATGGATAAGCTCACGGCAGAAGCAGGATTGACCCGTGGTGCGCTGTATCATCATTTTGGTGATAAAAAAGGCTTATTTGCTGCGGTAGTTGATCAAATCGATTCGGAAATGGCTTCATCTGCCCAGCAGCATCTGGAGCAGCCTGATGATCTTTGGGATGGTTTGATGCTAGAAGGGCGGACCTATATTCAAAATGCCTTAAATCCGGAATTCCAACGCATTGTGTTGCGTGATGGACCGGCTGTGCTGGGTGATCCTGCACATTGGCCAAGTCAAAACAGATGTTTGCAGTCCACGCGTGAATGTGTTGAGCAATTATTGGTAGCAGATCGAATTAAAACAGTTGATCCGGAAGCTGCTGCGGTATTTTTAAATGGTGCTGCAATGAATGCAGCACTCTGGGTGGCTTCTAGCGAACATCCTGAGCAGGTACTCACTGAGGCCTTATATGCATTTAATTTATTTGCATCGGGGTTTTTAAAAGAAGCACAGAGTTAATCCGTTTGTAGGAAGCGGATAAAGGTAAAAAACCCCTCAATCGAGGTAATGCCAGTCAGTTAAGCAGACATTAGAAAAATGTAGTAAAAATGAGTGTATGCCAATACGCTCATTTTTTTTATGACTTTATCTGAAAATTTAGATTGCACCCTTCAACATTCTTTGCCTTCAC
>NZ_JBWZQN010000055.1:0-24496 GCF_056724605.1 Prolinoborus fasciculus
ACGTAGCCTTGATGATCCGTTTGAGCTTGCCATGATCACATTCAATCACGTTATTCTTGTATTTAATCTGTCGATGGTCCAGGTCTTCAGGACACTTTCCTTCCTGTTTTAGTCGCGACAAAGCACGTCCATATGTGGGTGCTTTATCCGTGTTGATCACTTGTGGAATTTGCCACTTCTTCACATTATTTAAAATTTTTCCAAGAAAACAATATGCTGATTTGGTATTACGTCTAGAAGAAAGATAAAAATCAATGGTATCGCCACGTTGATCGACTGCACGATACAGATAAGACCATCGTCCATTCACTTTTACATAGGTTTCATCAATATGCCACGAGCTCAGATCTGTAGGATTACGCCAATACCAGCGTAAACGTTTTTCTATTTCAGGAGCATAACGTTGAACCCAACGGTAAATAGTCGTGTGATCAACATTCACACCCCGTTCGGCCAGCATTTCCTGCAGTTCACGATAGCTAATGCCATATTTACAATACCAGCACACAGCCCAAAGAATGATTTCGCCCTGAAAATGCCGACCATGGAAAGGATTCATATGCTGCACCTTTAGCTAAAACAGTCTTCAGCTTACCATTCGTGGTTATTTGCAACAGTGCCCGATACTCTTACTTCAAAGCCAAAATTTTTCGGGCACCATTAAGTACGAATAAAGAAACCAGTATGCCAATGATTAAGTCTGGATAAGCTGATCCCGTCCACGCCACGAGTACACCGGCAAATATAACGCCCATATTTACGACAACGTCATTCGCCGAGAAAATCCAACTGGCTTTCATATGTGCGCCATCTTCTCGATGACCAGAAATAAGATATAAGCATGTCACGTTAGCTATAAGTGCGAGCAGGCCAATAACAATCATGAGCGTTGATTCTGGCTCGCTTCCAAACATGAATCGTCTAATGACATCAACAATCACGATAACAGCAAGTAATAACTGAATCCAACCTGCGAAATGGGCTGCTTTTATTTGATATTTCGCAGCTTTTCCGACGGCATATAGCGCAATACCATAAACGGCTGCATCGGCAAACATATCTAGAGAATCAGCAATCAATCCTGTAGACGCAGCAATAATACCGCTGATGAATTCTATAAAGAAAAGTAGAGCATTAATACCTAATAACAGTTTAAGTACTTTAGCTTGTCTCACAGGATCAGGTTCATTAGGTATATCGCCTGAAGAAAGCTGTGTTTCATCAAGTTTCGCCCCAAAACCCAGTCCTTCGAGTTTAGCCGTAATTTGCTGAATCCCTTCATTATGGAAGACTTTCAGTTTTCGATTGGGAAGATCAAAAGTAAGACCTTTAACTGCTTCAATATCTGCAAGAGCCATACGGACCATTTGCTCTTCAGCAGAGCAATCCATTTTAGGAATGGTGTAGGTACTTGTTTGCTTAGCCTGTTGATTGCTTATATAAGTTTCAGTCTTCACAAGCTTTGCACCAAAACCCAAAGCTTCAAGTTTGGTGGTTATATTTTCATCTTTTTGATTATGTAGAACCTTTAAAGAACGGTTAGGTAAATCAAAGATGAGTTTTTGAACACCATCAATTGAAGATAGCGCCATACGAACCATCTGTTCTTCCGCAGAACAATCCATTTTGGGAACTAAGTATTCACTCATGTAGTGCGAATCTTTTAAAACGTCTTCAGTGCTTAAATTTTCTTTGGGATCAGAACCATAACAGGATTGAGCGGTATCTTCACAACTGTTTGAAGTGTTACAGCAAGGAGATGAAGATTTTTTTTCTTCCTCTTCACCACAACAGCTAAGCGTATTATCACAATTCTTTGAATTGTTTGCTTCTGCAATTGATGGATGATTTTCTTGTTGAGATTTCTTATCTTCGCATGGTGTTTCTTTACTACATCCACAACCACTCATAATTATACCCATTAAAAAAATTATAAACTTTGAATATTAGAATCCCTATAGTTACTATAGAGTCAAGAATCTTTGGAAATACTAACTCAATGCATTTAAAAATTGGTGAACTCTCTAAAAAAACCTCATGTTCAGTATTAACAATTAGGTTTTATGAAAAGGAAGGTTTAATTCCGGAACCGGAAAGAACGGAAGGAAATTACCGCCTTTACGATGTAGGCTATGTTGAGCGAATTAAATTTATTTTGAATTGCCGAACTTTAAATATGAGTTTGAATGAAATTCGTCAATTACTTACCTATAAAGACAAACCTGAGAAAAATTGTTCAGATGTGAATGAATTAATTGACTTACATGTCAGTGCTATCAGAGAAAATATAATCAAGCAACAAAAGCTTATTGAACAACTATCTGATTTAAGAGGTACTTGTGATGGTTTATGTACAATTGACCAATGTGGAGTTTTAAAAAATCTAGCTTGATTATCTAGACCTATGCTTTTTTCAAAAAATCGGCACTGTTGCAAATAACCACGAATGGTAAGCTGAAGACTGTTTTAGCTAAAGGTGCAGCATATGAATCCTTTCCATGGTCGGCATTTTCAGGGCGAAATCATTCTTTGGGCTGTGCGCTGGTATTGTAAATATGGCATTAGCTATCGTGAACTGCAGGAAATGCTGGCCGAACGGGGTGTGAATGTTGATCACACGACTATTTACCGTTGGGTTCAACGTTATACGAATCTAAAAATGGGAGCCTATAGCTCCCATTTTTATTGTTAAACGTTGAATCCTATATGTTTTCCTGTTGGAAGCTCTACATCAATACGGAGCTTCCCACCCATTGCCTCAACATACTTTTTCATGGTTGAAATCTTAAGATCATTGCCACGATTTTCTATTGCTGAAAGCGATGGCTGTTTTATTCCCAAAGTTTCAGCAAGCTCTTTTTGAGAAATTTCGAGTTCTTCACGAATAAGATGAAGCTGATTTTCTAGCAGTAATTCATCAGCCATTTTTTGAATACGGGCTTGGCTCTCTGGAGAGCGGCTAGCTAACAATTCTTGCAGAGTCTTAGCCATTAGATTTATCTCCTAGGGTAGTGAGATGAAGTTGGTATTGTTCATCTGCAATATCCAGCATGTCTTTATAAAAACGCTTTTTACCGCCTTTATCAGCAATACATAGAACAATAGCCTGTCGTAAGGGATCAAATGCGAAGAAAGCTCTTAAGGGTCTACCGCGATGTTGAACACGCAGTTCTTTCATATTGGTAAATTTAGACTCATACACAGTATCTACTAAAGGACGGCCTAAACTCGGTCCCTGCTGCTGTAGAACAACCAGGGCAGCTAGGACCTTCTCTTGTGTAGGTTCATCTTGCTGTTCAAGCCACTGATTAAATAGATCTGTCGTAATGACTGTCCACATACCACAACCAGAATATAGATTATAGTCTATATTTTAGGGGCATTATGTTTGTTTTGCAAATGAGAAAGGATAGGCAATAAAAAAGCCCGACATCCTGTCGGGCTTTTCCATATTTGGCGCTTAGATCTGACTCCTGTCTGATCTCACGTTCCTTGTTGTTCATCTTATTCTTTTTATCTGGAGCATCCTGCTCTCTATGTCTTCATGATAGGAAATTTCCAGTATTGCGGATAGCAGCAAAGGGCCGAGATTGGTATGAGCCAGGGCTTACAAAATAGCCTAAATTTTATCCACAAAAAATGTGGATAATTTTGGACATTGAGGCATTGATAAAATTTGAAAAACCTCAAAACTGACTATTTTTTAGTCAAATTTATTGGCAAGAAGTATCAAAACCGCTCATAAAAAAGCCGACTTGTTTCAAAATCGGATTTTTGGGCATTCTTGGATTTTTCTATTTTTATTAAGTTATTGATATTTATATTAATATACAAGTGTATTGCGTATAACCGCCATTATGTTAAATAGAGGGAAAATCTATTTTTAAAGTGATAAAATTATTGTAGTTATTTTAAGAATAGCTGCTTTTGATACTTGATCATCTATCCTAATTAAAAACTGTTTTTTAATAATTTGGAATATAAATAAGATTTAGTTAAAATTAACATTATTCATATAAATTAAAATTATGTATTACATTTACTAATAATTTAAAATAATTAGTAGAAAAAAATTATGTTTTAATTATTTCTTTGATTTTATAAATTGAGAGTAAAAAATGATTAATACGGAATTTTCAGAGTGTATTTCTGCATGTACAAACTGTTCACTTATTTGTACTGAATGTGCAACTTCTTGTTTAAAAGAAAAAGATTTAGAGATGATGCGTGAATGTATTCAACGTTGTCTAGAATGTGCAGATATTTGTCAGTTATGTGTGCGTATGCAACAACATAACTCACCTTTCCTCAAAGAGATTTGTGAGCTTTGTGCTAAGATCTGTGAATATTGTGCGGAAGAGTGTGAAAAACATTCACATGATCATTGTAAAAAATGTGCTGAGGCTTGCCGTCAGTGTGCAGAAGAATGTCGAAAAATTGCCATGTAAAATACTTCAATAATGTTAATTATATTTAGGCTTATGATGTCATAACTTCTATTGTTTTTTACTTCTATGGCTTAATATAATATTGGGCTGAGTATTGAATATTTAATATAGTACAAGGATTGAATTTTCAAATTAAGCTAAATTAAGATTAAAATCGTGGAAGGAAGCAAAATAAGTTAACATTTTGCTTCCGACCGCATCAAGCTAGAGTTTTATTTAAATGAAGCTATTTAGTATTCATTAAATTAATTAAAATCTAAATCTAACACCTGCTCCATATAACCAACCTTTTTCAGAGTTTGATTCTATTTGCCACGACGTTCCATCATTCCCTTTTGAATAGTCATAGCCAATGTCAATATACGGCATGATCTTTTTACTGATTTCATAGCGAGTTTCAAGCCCTGCTGTCGCACTGCTTAAACCAGTTTTTTTCGCATATTTAGAATCATCACTAAAGACCACATCCAACTCTAAATAGGGTTGAATAATCAACTTTTGCGTAATCAGAAAATCACGTTCTGTTTCTAGGCTAAAGCCCGCATAACTGTCTTCTCCCGCATAGAGATAAGCATCAGTTTCAAAGAAATATGGCGCCATACCATGTAAGCCAATCACCGCATCAACACTTTCTTCTGTATCTTTGCGATGATCATCGAGTTCAACTTTTTCACTGCGATAACGTGCACCAATCTGTGCATCCCAAAAGTCTGAAATCATACGGCTATATAAAAGTTTGGCATCGTAATGTGCATCATGCGATTCTTCTTTATCGGCATGAACTTTAATAAAAACCTTATTTTCATCTGTGCCAATACGGGTTTCAAACTCTGACTTTAAACCGCCTGTGCCATCTTCATTGACAAGCCACTTATTGTCCACCGTCGTAATCGCATAAATTTGCGCACCGTGTTCTGAGCGATGATCATAATGTAAACTCTGCTGAGCATTCGCATCGGGTACAAGATGTAAATGATTAACCGTAGATGTTGCCTGATGTTGTGCATGATTCATCTGACCATGGTTCATTTGTATCGACTGATTTTGACTAGAAGATGCAACAGCAGCTGTCACTTTTGCAGGTGCACTATGATCTTCGCCATTATGTGCCAAACTCACTGCGCTAATCATCAACAACGAGCTTGCTAAAACAGTTTTAGAAAAAAGATTAATGGTGCGCATGTTGATCTCCTTTCTGTACTTTTTGATCTTGCTGTTTCTCTGTTGATTTGTGATGCATTGGCTGATGACCTGCATGTTGATGGTTCATCGGTGCTGAATGTGCAGCATGATTCATTTTCCCCATCATCTGCATGTGTTGTGCATGCTCTTGTGCAGAATGTTGTGAATGATTCATCTCAGACATGGCTTGATGATTCATTGATGGCATATTTTTCCCATTATTCTGAGTAGTTGAATGATGCCCTTCGTGCGCCACACTTAAGGTCGTTAAACTCAATACCGCAACAGAAAAAATCGCTTTCAATACAAAATTAGTGATGTGCATGTTCAGCTCCTTTTTGCTCAGTTGCTTGGTGAGTTTGAGTCGAATTTGTACCTTGAATTGGCGTTGTAGATACTTGTTCATCGCTAACATTCGCCACGATTAACTTGTTCATCATCCCCGCACTCATGTGATACAACAAATGACAATGGATTGCCCATTCACCCAATTCATCCGCAGTTAATAAAGCCGTAACTGTTTTACCCGGTGGTACGATCAATGTGTGTTTATTTGGCATATCTACCGACTCTTGACCATTCTCCAACTGCATAAACATACCGTGTAAATGCATCGGGTGCGCCATCATACTGTCATTAATAAATTTGATACGGATACGCTCGCCATATTTCACTTTTAACGGCTCAGCATCACTAAATTTTTTACCGTTAATGGTCCAAATATAACGTTCCATAGTACCGCCCAAACGCACGACCAATTCACTGCTGGCTTCACGAGTATCTTTTTGCGGCTCTAACGATTTTAAATCGCTATATTGCAAGGCTTTATTACCTGCAGGTGTAGAGGCATTTGCCCAACCATAAACCACTTGATCATTTTTTTGCGGTTTTACTGCGCTATGCTGTGAATGATCCATTTTCGAGTGATCCATGCCTTGCATATCGCCATGGTTCATTTTTGAATGATCCATTTTCGAGTGATCCATGCCTTGCATATTGCCGTGGTTCATTTTCGAATGATCCATTCCTGCATGATCACCGCCACCATGTCCCATATCTTCCATGGTCAAAAGTGAGCGTGGACGTGGTGCAGGCATATGAATGCCATGTGTCATAGGATTTAATTCATTGTGCAGTGTACCAATCGCATAGCCTGCACGGTCAATTGACTCAGCTTCAATTTGATAATGTCCGCCTTTGGGCTCCACAATCACATCATAAGTTTCAGCTGTGCCAATACGAAACTCATCCACAGCAACAGGTTTTACAGGCTGACCATCAGCACTGACCACAGTCATTTTCAAGTTAGGAATACGGACATCGTAGAAAGACATCGCAGATGCATTCACAAAACGTAGGCGAATTTTTTCATTCGGTTTAAACATTCCTGTCCAATTTTGTTCAGGTGTTTTGCCATTAATGAGGAAGGTATAACCTGTAACATCCGACATGTCGGTTTTTAGCATACGCATCTGATTCCACATTTTGCGGTCAGACCATGTCGCTTTTATGCCATCACGTTTAACCTGCTTCCAAACATCACCCAAGGTTTCACGCTGATCTTGATAATATTCAGCTGAAATTTTAAGATCTTTCTGAATTTGATCACTGGTTTTTTCATGAAAATCTGACAACATCACCACATAGTCACGTTCAGCTTTTTCATGTGCTGCCAATGGTGTTTTACCTTTTGGATAAATCACAAAAGAACCATATAAGCCGTCCTGTTCCTGTCCTTTAGAATGAGCGTGATACCAATAAGTCCCGCTTTGGCGAATCTTGAATTTATAAACATACTCGCTTTGAGGCTTAATACCGTTAAAACCATTAAATCCCGGTACACCATCCATAATGCCCGGCAACAACAGTCCGTGCCAATGAATAGAAGAATCTTGGTTTTTTAAATTATTTTTCACGCGAATGATGGCTTCATCACCCTCTTCAAACTCAAGCAAAGGCGCAGGAAATTGACCATTTACGGTAATTCTCTCAACTGGTTTTCCTGTGATATTTACAGTTTGTTCAGCGATTGTTAAATCATATTCTTTAACTGCCGCCATTACCCAAGTTGATGAAAATAAACCAACTCCAATTAAGAGTACATGACTTAACTTATTTGACATTCTATCTCACCGTTAAAAAGACCAGATTAGAGTATTAAGGCAATCCTTATCGTTAGCTCCAATACTCCTTTCCTGCTTTTATAAAATTATTTATTTGATGTATTGGACATATTCATTTTTGAATGATCCATTTTCGAATGGTCCATATTCATCATGGAATGATCCATTTTCGACATATCAGAGGAATTTGCCGCTTGCTGTTGGCTAGGTTCTTGCTGAACCTTATTATCCTTGTTCATCTTACAAGGTTTAGAACACGGCTCTTGTGCTTTTTTTGCAGTTGTCACAGCATTAGATTTCGAATTTGATAGATCTTTTGCATCTTTTGCCCAAGATTGAGTACCAGCAATTAAAGTTCCAGCACACATTAAAATTGTTAGACTACGACGCACTACAGTTTTCATAAGTTTCTCTAAAAGTTAATTTCTTGCTACTACAATAAAGTGAAGCATTGAACATCTAAGTGACTTGAAAATGACATTTTTGTAATCTATCTCGATCAGATGTTTTATAACGTTATTATAGTTTTAATGAATGACTTAGGATTCGGAAATGAGAATACTATTAGTTGAAGATGAACAAAAAACTGGTGATTATCTCAAGCAAGGTTTATCCGAAGCTGGCTATATTACGGACTGGGTTACAGATGGGTTAACGGGTAAACATCAAGCTCTTTCTGAAGAGTATGACTTAATTATTTTAGACGTGATGTTACCTGGACTAAATGGTTGGAATATTATCAATGATATTCGTAGCAGCGGTAAAACAATGCCCATTCTGTTTTTAACAGCCAGAGATCAGATAGAAGATCGAGTAAAAGGTCTAGAGTTAGGCGCTGATGATTATTTAATAAAGCCTTTTGCTTTTGCAGAGCTTCTTGCTCGAATCAAAACTCTCCTTAGACGAGGGCAGCAAAGAGAAGATAGTAATATTATTAAGATTGCTGATTTAGAACTTGATTTGAGAAAACGTCGGGTAACGCGAGCGGGTCAACGCATTGATCTGACGGCAAAAGAATTCGCGCTTATGGAACTTTTTATGCGTAGACGAGGTGAAATTTTACCAAGAGCGCTGATTGCTTCTCAAATTTGGGATATGAATTTTGATAGTGATACGAATGTCGTTGAAGTCGCTATTAAACGATTAAGAAGTAAAGTTGACAGTAACTTTACTCCCAAATTAATTCAGAATATTCGAGGAATGGGGTATGTACTAGAGGTAGAGGATGAATAATAATTTATTCAGAGCGATCAGTTTCCGGATCGGTATCATTTTCTCATTATCTACTATTTTCATTCTAATTATTATGGGTTTGTTCATAAATAAATTAGTAATGCATCATTTTGAAACTCAAGACCGTACCCAATTAGAAGGTAAAATCCAGCTTATTCAGAATCTTCTCCAACAGCATCCTAAAAATTCTCCAGAACTTAATCTTTATTTAAGAGATGCGTTAGTTGGACACCATGATCTTATGGTCCAAATAGAACGACCGACAGGCCAAATTTTATTTAGTTCAGCATCCTCAATCATTAATACTCAAAATTTAATCAAGTCAGCAAATAATTCATGGATTAAATGGCAAGTTCAAAATAAGACCTATCGTGGCATGATCTACACTACAGGTATAAATAGAAATTCTGAAATACAATCTGTACGAATTATTGTTGGGATCGATACATCAGAACATCTACATTTTCTAAAAGATTTTAAGCGTCAACTTTTGTATATTGGTTTGGCTGGTACAATTTGTTTAATGTTTTTAGGTTGGTTTGCAACCTGGAGAGGTTTAAGACCCGTGCAAAAAATGGCTAAGGTCGCAGAAGGAATTTCTGCTCAACATCTTTCAGAACGTTTAGAAGTTGAGCATACACCAACCGAACTAAAATCATTGGCAATCGCCTTCAATGCTATGCTGGACAGACTAGAGTCAGCTTTAGAAAAACTTTCCGATTTTTCATCTGATTTAGCACATGAAATTAGAACACCGATTAATAATTTAATGACCCAAACTCAAGTATGTCTCGCCCGTAACCGAGATATTGGTACTTATCAAGAAATACTATTTTCTAATTTAGAAGAATTTGAACGTTTGGCTCGAATGGTGTCCGATATGCTTTTCTTGGCAAAAGCAGAACATGGCTTAAATTTACAGAACTTACAGAATATTGACCTCGTTAAAGAAGTTACCGCTTTATTTGATTTCTATGACGCTCTCGCTGCCGAAAAAAATATGACACTTCAACAAACAGGATCTGGCAATGTAAAAGGTGATCCTGCTATGTTACGTCGCGCACTCAGCAACCTATTGTCTAATGCAGTTAAATATGGAAACAAGAATTCTACAATACAGATAAAACTTCAACAGAATTTAGATAACACAATATTTTCAATTGAAAATGAAGGCCCTGAACTCTCTCCTGAACAACTATCCAGATTATTTGATCGTTTTTATCGAACAGATGCGTCTAGACAAAGAACAGAAGAAGGAACCGGCTTAGGGCTTGCCATAACAAAATCTATTCTTGATATGCTTGGGGCGACCATCCAGGCTGAATCCCTCAATGGTCGAATCATTTTTACCATTGTTTTTCAAAGTGAATCCATGCAAGGGGAATCATTTTAACTCATTTTTTGAACATCTTCCATTTACCCGAGTTGACCTTACATAAAGCTCAAACTGAGAGCCAGAGCTACGCCAGCACCTATCATGGCAATTGTGTAGCCAAATATGATAGCTCGGCCAAACTGTGCCCCCCCTGTCATCCATGCAATTGTCGCTTTGCTTAACATGTTGCTCAGTGTGGCCAGCCCTAGCGCGACAGCAGCCACATTTGTTGTTAAGCCTTCAGTACTATGCAGGCGGGCAAGTGAGACTAAAATAGCATCTACGTCTGCTAGCCCAGAAATAGTCGATAATACGAAGATGCCGCTGGTGCCCAACCATTGTTTTGCTGCCGGGACCAAGACTGCCATGACAGCCAGGAAAGCAGCGAAGCTGAATGCTGTCCCAAGATCAAAAGGAGCCATTGCTTCTATTGTTCGATCGTTGTTTTCAGCGCTGGTAATTTGGCGTTGTCTCCACAATGCCATACCCAGCAGAAGGATTCCCGCAATCATCATTGCACCACCAAAAGTGCTTAGCAATGCTGGCTCAATGACGCCTATCAGCACAACCATACGAAAAAACATGATGCCACAGGCAGCCAATGTTCCAGAAATAGCAGCACTGACCATGACGGGGTGCTGGCGTGTATAGCGTGCCAGTGCGACAGTTGCAGCTGTAGAAGATGCCAAACCACCCAATAGACCTGTCCAGAGTATGCCTCTTTGTGAACCGGTGAGCCGCATGGCAAAATGACCTGCCAGAGAGAGTCCGGCAATCAGGATCACTGCCCACCATAACTGGTAAGGATTTAATGCAGCAAAAGGTCCCATACCCGTATTGGGTAAGTAAGGTAATATAACGACAGAAAGTACCAGTAACTGTAGAGATGCGGTTAATTCACGATGTTCGATCAAGCGTAACCAACCATGTAAGGTTGGCTTGAGATCCAAAAATACAGCCACGATGACAGCCGCTGTTAATGCTAAAGTAACATTACCATGGGATGCATATGCACCTAGAACTAATGTCAACAGCATCGCGATCGTCGTGGTAGCGCTTAAATTACCGGAAATTTTTGCGGTACGCGCGTAGGATACCGTAAGTAAAAGGGAAAGCCCTAATACGGCTGCGACTAGTGGCCAAGGCCCAAAGTTTGGCTGTAGATGACCCAGCACTCCTCCGAGTAATCCTGTCAATGTGAAGGTACGTAGGCCTGCTACTCGGCTGCCTTCTGGCAGTTCACGATCATTCCATCCTCGTTCTAAACCAATGAGCAGGCCGATGGCAAGTGCTGCAACTAGGCCTGATACATCTGGTGGAAGAAAAGGACTCTCTATCATAGCTTTTTATGTCGCAGGCGAAGGGCATTCGTGATCACTGAAGCGGAGCTAAAACTCATGGCCAAGGCCGCAATCATGGGTGACAACAACCAACCTGTAAATGGGTAGAGTACGCCAGCTGCTATTGGGATACCCAAGGCATTGTAAAGGAAAGCAAACATGAGGTTCTGTTTCATGTTGCTGACAGTAGCTTCCGAGAGTGAACGGGCAACCGAGATACCGCGTAAATCTCCCTTGACCAGGGTAACTTGAGCACTATTCATTGCGACATCAGTCCCGGTACCCATAGCGATACCGACATCAGCCTTGGCTAGTGCAGGTGCATCATTGATTCCATCGCCGGCCATTGCCACGATGCGACCTTGCTTCTGCAATTTGCTGACAAGTTCGAGTTTATCTGCGGGTTTGACTTCACCATGTATCTCATCGATTCCCAGACGTGCTCCGACTGAACGGGCAGTGGTGAGACCATCTCCCGTTGCCATTACGATACGTAGTCCAGCTTCCTTCAGGGTGGTAAGAGCTTCAGGAGTACTTTTTTTGATGGGATCAGATACTGCAAGCAGGCCGGCCAATTCACCATTGATGGCTAGATGCATGACACTTGCCCCTTCCGAACGCAGCTCTTCGGCTTGCGGAATCAGAGATTGTACGGAGATACCCAATTGTTCCATCAGTGCCGTGTTGCCCAAAGCTAACTGACGATCGCCCACTTGACCTCGAACACCAATCCCTGAGCCTGATTCAAAATTATCTGGTGTTTCAAGAGACAGGCCACGTTCGTGTGCTGCATTTACAATCGCTTCGGCTAGCGGGTGTTCACTGCCTTGATCAAGACTGGCGGCTAAACGTAATACTTCAGATTCATCGAAACCTGATGCGGCAACCACACGATCGAATACAGGGCGTCCTTCGGTCAACGTACCTGTTTTATCAATGATTAGTGTGTCAATCTTGCGCAGATTCTCAATGGCTGCTGCATCGCGGAACAACACACCATGAGTAGCACCTTGACCCGTTGCAACCATGATAGACATTGGAGTTGCCAAGCCTAGTGCACAAGGACAGGCAATAATGAGTACTGCCACAGCATTGATTAATGCATAAACCCAGCTCGACTCTTCTGGGCCGAACAGTCCCCATCCAAAGAAGGTAAGCAAGGCAATGGCTACTACAGCCATGACAAACCAACCTGCAACCTGATCAGCCATGCGTTGCATTGGGGCTCTTGAGCGTTGAGCTTGCGCCACCATCTGTACGATCTGAGACAACATGGTACTTGAACCAATTTTCTCTGAACGCATGATCAATGAACCATTGGTATTCAGGGTAGCTCCAATGACTTTGTCGCCGACGCGTTTAGTGATTGGTAAAGGTTCGCCTGTCAGCATTGATTCATCTACTGAACTGCTTCCTTCAGTGACTACACCATCCACAGGAACTTTTTCACCTGGGCGAATTCTGAGTAAATCTCCTACATGGACATGAGTCAGAGGAACATCTTCCTCAGTTCCATCGGGCAGGATTCGGCGAGCTGTTTTAGGAGCAAGTCCGAGGAGTGACTTAATTGCAGCAGAAGTTTGCGAACGTGCTTTTAATTCCAGTATTTGCCCCAGTAGGGTCAAAGAAATGATGACCGCTGAAGCTTCAAAGTAAACAGCGACACGACCCATGGAGATAAATGAGTCTGGAAAGATTTGTGGTGCAATGGTCGCAACCACACTGTAAATAAAAGCAGCCCCTGTACCTAGACCGATCAGGGTCCACATGTTTGGGCTGCGATTCACAACCGATTGCCAACCACGGGAAAAAAATGGCCAACCTGCCCACAGTACAATCGGGAGTGACAACACTAATTCAATCCAGCTCTGAACTGCCATGTCGAACAGGTTCAGTTGATGGCCAAACATTGCCAAAAAAGTCACGACTATGGTGAGTGGCAGTGTCCACCAGAAGCGTCGACGGAAATCACGTAACTCAGGATTCTCATCTTCCTCTAACTCGGGAATGAGTGGTTCCAGTGTCATTCCGCATTTAGGACAGTTTCCAGGATGATCCTGTCTAATTTCTGGATGCATTGGGCAAGTATAGATGGTCGTGCCTGTTGTGCTTGCATCATTAACGGATTGAGTAGTCTGATGATGCTGTGTATATGCATCGGCAGTCGTCGTTGCGGGTTTAGCGATATATTGCACCGGGCTGCTATGAAACTTTGATTGACATTTATCACTGCAAAAAAAGTAAGTTTTCCCCTTAAATTCCTCATGGTATTTCGATTCTTCAGTGACGGTCATACCACAGACTGGGTCTTTCAGTACGTCTGTTGTAGCCTGTGCCATATGGTCCTGGTTATGATTTTTTTGATCTGACATAAATAATTCTCTTATGGAAAAGTGGTTTTATGGCCGAATTTTGGAATAAATCTCGGAGTCTGTTGAGCATAGCTGTCATAGACAGCGCCAAACTGTTTACTCATTTCAGCCTCTTCCTTAATTGCCAAGCGGCTGTACATTAAGAGTAGGATTGGAAACATAATCAGTGTCAGTAAAGTTGGCCATTGCAATAAAAAACCCAGCAAGATCATCACAAAAGCCACGTATTGTGGGTGACGTATACGTGCATAAGGGCCTGTGATCGCTAAAGAATGCTGACGTTGCGCGTTGTACAGCACGTGCCATGACGTTGATAACAGGTAAAATCCATAGCCCAAGAAAACGTAACTGGCGATATGCAAAATGCCAAAATGTGGATCACCTTTTTCACCTAATAGCGTTGACCACAAGTGACCTGCATTATGAGAAAGTAAGTCAAGTTGAGGGAAGCGAGTTTGAAGCCAACCAGATAACAGGTAAATGGTTAAAGGAAAACCATACATTTCGACAAATAGAGCAATGATAAAAGCCGAAAAGGCCCCCAATGTACGCCAATCGCGCGCAGTGGAAGGTCTAAAAAAACTGAAAGCGAACATGATAAAAACTGCTGAGTTAATGATAACCAGCGTCCATAAACCATAAGCCGATTCCGCATGATTCATGATGGATCTCCTGATAAGAGCTATTTTTTGTTATCAGATATATCGGATTTTTTTTGCTGCGAGTGGTTATGCCCATGACCACCATGCATAAAAATATGCATCAGTGGACACGCTAAAAGGAATAAATAAGGCAAAGCACCGATAACGTGGGCTAAATGTTCCGTTAATAGAAAATAAGCTGCGATACCACCCAGCACGATTAGACCAATGGCATAACGTGTAGACCAGAAGTTAGGTACTGAATTATTTTCTTGGTGTTGGTGATTCATGGTGCTTTCCCCTAATTCATGGGTAACTATTTAGTTGCTGACGGAGGCATACAGTCCATCATCATCTGCATCATGGATTGCATCATGTCCATACGTTTTTCCATCATCTGCTGACGGTCAGCCATATTTGCATTCATGCTTTGGCTGCCCATCTGTTTCATCATACTCATACCTCCTTGCATGAGTTTCATGTGCTCAGCCATAAGTTTCTGACGTTCTTGTGGGGTTTTTGCAGCCATCATCTTCTCATGCATGGCTTGCATCGCCTTCATGTGTTGATCCATTGCAGCCATTTTATCTGTAGCAGTGGTGCTGGTAACTGTTTGCTTAATTGTTACTGCAGATGGTGCTGTTTTTTCAGGGTGGTGATCTTTGTGTTCATCGGATTGCTGTGCAAATGTATTCAATGACGCGGCTGCGATACATAAGCCCAAAAAAATGTTTTTGAATTTCATCATAATTTTTTCCTTTAAATAATTTGGAAGTAAAAGCTATGTTTTAGTACTGAACAGAGTCTAGGAATTTGACTACTAAACTGATGAAATTTTTGGTTATTCTCTGTCTCTCTTAAAAATTTTAGCACTATTAATTAATTATTTTTAAAAATGACAAAAATGTAATTTTGAGATCTTCTCGAAATATATAGTCTATGCTGAGATGACAAAAATTTTATTTAATATTAATCTTTTAAAACTATTAAAGTTGTTATGATTTTATGTGCTTAAAAAAATAAAAATGAAATGATTAGATGACTCCAAGGCTAGTTAGAGACACATTCTTAATGTAATTTACACTGTTATTCCTTTAAAGAAAAAATACAGTTGATCAAAATAGTTTTTTATAGAAAAAAGGGTGGATAATTTAATTATTAAACTTATTGGTATATTTATTAGATAGAAGGGGCTTTGTTGCACAAACCTATCTGTAAAGGGTTTTTCAGCGATATAATTTTCAAATGAAGAAGCCTGCACACAAAATCTACCGCACAACCAATTGGCCCGCATATAACCGAGCACTCATGAGTCGCGGAAATATTGCCATTTGGTTTGATCCTGCTACGCAATGGTATGCTCCGTCCATCGGTAAACAAGGGCGAAATCAAACCTACTCCGACGCAGCCATCCAATGCTGCTTAATGATTAAATCCTTATTCCGTCTGTCTTTACGTATGGTCACTGGCTTTGTGCAAAGTCTGATTAAACTTTGCGGATTAAATTGGATAGCTCCAGATTACACCACGCTTTGTAGAAGACAAAAGCATATTGATATTGTAATCAGCTACCAAAAAAGTAGCGATGGGCTGCATCTACTCATGGACTCTACAGGCATGAAGTTTCTAGGTGAGGGCGAATGGAAACGCAAGAAACATGGACCTGAATATCGTCGCCAATGGCGTAAACTTCATATTGGTATAGATGCTAAAACCCTACAAATACGAGCAGTTCAGCTTACAACCAATAATGTCAGTGATTCACAGGTGCTTGGTGATTTACTTAATCAGATTCCACAAGATGAGCAGATTAACTCTGTTTATACCGATGGAGCTTATGACACCAAGCAATGCCGTCAGGTCATTGCAGATCGGCAAGCACATGCGGTGATTCCACCTAGAAAAAATGCGAAACCATGGAAAGATACAAAGAGTAGCTCGCTAGAGCGAAATGAATTACTTCGAACAGTTAAACGTTTAGGCAGGACATTATGGAAAAAATGGTCAGGCTATCATCGCCGCAGTTTGGTGGAAACCAAGATGCATTGCATCAAATTATTAGGCGATAAATTAATGGCAAGAAGCTTTCCTAGTCAGGTGAATGAAATTCATGCACGTGTAGCAGTCCTTAACAGATTTACGGAATTAGGTCGACCACTTACCCAAGTTACGCCTTAAATTTGGCTCAATTAGGGGCGCTTTGCATTTCAAATCTTTGTGCAACAAAGCCGATAGAAGGTAAAGAAGATTATTTTTAATATTAGGGTTTATAATCCAAATTTCAGAGTAAGGAATCTACTACTTATATAATAGAGATTCCATCTCCAAAACAGTACTACTGTATGAATGAGTTGTATTCAATGCAGGGAAGAATGTAGATCCTTAATACTAACGGAAAATTATTTTACTGAATTTTCATGTAAAGACTCATTTAATTGATCAATCACTGTCGTCCATTCACCATCAGAGTGTAGTTTTTCTTCTAAAAAATGACGTTGAGCATCAGTCCAAAAAATTGCTTGTGTTAAAAAAACATCTCCAGCTAGCTGATGGCTCTCTATGAATTTTGCAATTGCTTCTTCAGTAGAAGCTAAACCAAGCTGTTCAAATAATTTGGTCATTCTTGGACGTGTTTGAGTCATGTGCTTAGCCCACAAATTTATATTAGATCAAATTAAACATAACATGTTTATATTTAAACTAAAATATAAAAAATTAAATAGCTACTATTTTCTTAGACAAAATGATTACTACATTTCATAAATCAACCACCTACATAATTTGTTTGTTAAATGATCATTATTTTTCAATAAGATTATTTTAATAGTTAAAGATTTTAAATTTTAAAAATGACAAAAATGTAATTTTGAAGTCATCGCTCTGTTTCTGTCTCTCACTAATAATTGAAATATAAGAGGAGATGATGTGGTCTCATTAAATATAGATTTTATAAAGTCATCTCTAATGAACTAACGAATCAAGAGGAAACGTAAATGAAATTATTTCAAAATAAAATGACTGCTCTACGTAATGTTGTAGTAGCTGCAACGATGATTGTGGCTACTACAACTACGTTCGCTCATGTGAGTTTAGTGAGTGCGATTCCTGCGGAAAATGCATCTATCCTTAGTCAACCAAAGAACTTGACCCTTAACTTTGGTGCAGAGGTTATGTTGATGAATATTAAGTTACTGGATGCTCAGCGAAGAGATGTTCCTTTAAAATATGAAGTTACTCATGACTTAAAGAAATCCTTTGATGTCGCTCTTCCGAAACTGAAAAAAGGTAAATATACCGTTGTCTGGACAACAATGGGGAAAGATGGTCACAACATGAATGGTGAATATAGTTTCACTATCAAATCAACTAAATAAGAATTGATTACCTTTCAACATGTCAGTGAGGTGCTGGCATGTTGTTCTAGAATGGACAAAAATAATGATTTCTGAATATTGGATGTGGGCCACTTGGTTAACTAAGGTTATTTTATATTTAAGTGTAGCTTTTGTCGTTGGTGGAGCCTTTTGCTATTTTTTACTTAGACAATATCTTGAACTAAAAGAATCGATTCTTAAATATATTACAATTGGCGCTGGATTAGGCCTAATTTCCAGTACCTTGGGATTTTTTATTCTGATTGGTAGTTTTGCCAATACTGGTATTACAGGGATGGTGGACCCCACGTATATTAATATATTGGTTAATACTCCGACGGGGTATATATACGTTCTTCGTTCTATTAGTTTTGCTCTTTTACTTCTTCTCATGGTGGTTAAAGTTAACAGGAACAAAGGTCAGTTTTCTATAATTGAAAGTTCAATATTTTGTGTTTTACTTCTCCCGATTATTTTTAGTTTTTCCCAGCTCGGACATGTCGCTAATTTAACCTTACTTGCTCAAATTTTATTATCAATCCATATTCTAGTTATGTCGTTATGGATGGGGTCTTTATATCCGTTATGGAAAACCAGCCGGGAAATAAGTGGTTTACCTTTAAAAGATCGCATGCATGTATTTGGACGTATTGCTGCTTTCATTGTTGGGATATTAATCGCCTGTGGCGCTAGTGTAGCTCTTCTTTTAATTAAAGATTTTAATACCTTAATCAATACTGCATATGGCTATGGTTTCATGGTTAAAATGTTTTTTGTTATAGGTATTCTACTTTTAGCTGCCTTCAACAAATGGTATTTCACCCCGCGTCTTCAACATCCTAAATTCGCTAAACACCTTAGTCATGCCATTTTATTTGAGATGTTATTAGGTCTATCAATTCTATTAACAACAGGCTATATAACCACTGTCGTGGGTATTGAATAAGAGAATTTCAAAATAAGGGAATTGAGGAAATTTAACATTACTGCATTTATCTTTTGTAGCTGAGCAATAAAGTTTCTACTGGACTGCCAACTTACGACAATCAGAACAGTAAAATCGCATCATGAGGCATTATACATAAAGGTAGTCACCGGTTTTTAGCTTATCTTCAACCCATAACGGTCTCATCTATTCAGTTCACTACCATTGATTGAAATAACTAATCTTATAAATTTCAGAGTGATCGTAGATGACAAAAATGTCATTTTAAAGTCACATTAATGTTGGTTAAGTACTTTTACTGTAGTCATTAGAACACTCTTCTTTGGAATACTCTGAAGAAAACTGTAAGGTTGTAAACAGACCAAGTTACAGCGAGTAACTGATTCAGAAAAAGGCTGGTTGTATGGTGAAAGTTTAGAGTTACTGTTCTAATGTTTTAAACAAATGTTTTGTTAAAAAGGAGCAACATATGAAATTTCACATCGCTAATATGACTTGTGGTGGTTGTGCACGCGGCATTACTACCGCAATTAAAGAGCTCGACTCGAATGCCTCACTCGATATTGATTTACAAAACCGTATTGTTGAAATCAACACAACGGTGAGTCAGGATCAAGTCATTGCCACTCTCAGTGAGCGTGGATTTACAGCTGATCCTGCTTAATCTCTGTTAGAGTAACAGTGGGAATTCCTTACCACTTTTACTCTCTCTTATTTTCCTCATCGTACAGATAAAACCTGTACTTGCTTGAAATAAAAGTAATCCCTGAATTCCCCCTAATCTTGGTTCGAGCTGATCTTCGCATATAGAACTCAGCATATCTAAATGATAGAGATCGTATATGAGTACCGAAATGACTGATACGCCACACTACAGTGAAACATTAGAGATTGAGGGGATGACATGTGCTTCTTGTGTAGGCCGTGTGGAAAAAGCTTTAAAATCTGTTGAGGGTGTTGAATCGGCTCATGTAAATCTGGCTACCGAAAAAGCAGTCATTTATGCGCATCAACCACTTGATCGCGCTACTTTAATTAAAGCCGTAGAAAAAGCAGGCTACGAAGTGGAAGCGCTGCAACCAATAGAGCTTACGATTGAGGGTATGTCATGTGCTTCTTGTGTAGGTCGAGTAGAAAAGGCCTTAAAATCTGTTGAGGGTGTGGAATCAGCTCATGTAAATCTGGCTACTGAAAAAGCGACTATTCAGGCAAGCTCATCTGTCACTCGTGACTCGTTAATTCAGGCTGTCACCAAAGCAGGGTTTGAAGCAAAGTCAGTTCATCAAACTACGGAAAGCTTTCAAGATAAAAAAAATATTGAATTAGAAAAACTTAAAAAAGATTTAATTTTGTCAGTCTTATTGACTCTACCCGTTTTTATTTTAGAAATGGGATCACACCTGATTCCCGCCTTTCATACGTTTATGATGGATAACATTGGCCAACAAAATAGCTGGTTAATGCAATTTTTCTTGACCACAGTAGCATTAATTTTTCCAGGCCGACGCTTCTTTAAAAAGGGCATCCCAAGTTTATTCCGCTTAGCACCAGACATGAATTCCTTGGTGGCTGTAGGAACATTGGCTGCTTATCTTTATTCAGTGGTTGCTACTTTCTTTCCAAGTGTCCTGCCACAAGGCACGGTCAATGTTTATTATGAAGCTGCAGCGGTTATTATCACTTTAATTCTATTAGGTAGATTTTTTGAAGCCAAGGCAAAAGGCCGAACGTCTTTAGCAATTCAACATCTAGTTGGAATGCAGCCTAAAGTTGCCAGAATACAGCTCAATAATCAGGTGATAGAAGTTCCGATTGCCGAAGTTCAAACAGGAACGATTGTAGAGATTAGACCAGGCGAGCGTATCCCTGTCGATGGTGAAGTTATTCACGGCCAAAGTTTTATTGATGAATCCATGATTACTGGCGAGCCTATGCCCGTTGAAAAAACGATAGGCTCTACTGTGGTAGGAGGAACAATTAACCAAAGTGGCAGCTTAAATATCAAAGCCACCTCTGTTGGTAGTTCATCAGTGCTTTCTCAAATCATCCGAATGGTTGAACAGGCACAGGGTTCCAAGCTGCCTATTCAGGCATTGGTTGATAAAATTACCATGTGGTTTGTACCTGTAGTAATGGGTCTCTCTCTTTTAACTTTTATTACTTGGTTTATCTTCGGCCCTGAGCCAGCCCTAACGTTTAGCTTAGTTAATGCAGTTGCGGTACTCATTATTGCATGTCCTTGTGCAATGGGACTTGCAACGCCTACATCAATCATGGTGGGAACTGGGCGTGGTGCTGAAATGGGTGTTTTATTCCGTAAAGGGGAAGCTTTGCAGCTGCTCAAAGAAACTAAAGTGGTTGCTGTTGATAAAACAGGGACCCTGACTGAAGGGAAACCAATTTTAACCGATCTGCATGTCTTAGAAGGGTTTGAATACAATGCCGTACTTTCACTTATGGCAGCCGTTGAATCAAAGTCTGAGCATCCTATTGCTCGAGCAATTGTACAAGCCGCTATAGATAAGGAATTAATTCTGTCTCCTGTTGCTGATTTCAAGTCAGTCACGGGCTATGGAATAGAAGCAACGGTGTCTGAACATTTGGTTCATATTGGTGCAGATCGATATATGGAAAAACTAGGTTTGAATCCTAATGTTTTTTCTCAATTTTTGGATCGTTTGGGAGAAGAAGGAAAAACCCCTCTCTATGTTGCGATTGACCAGAAACTTGCTGCCATTATTGCTGTAGCAGATCCAATTAAAGAATCAACATTTGCTGCAATTGAAGCGTTACATCAGTTAGGTTTAAAGGTTGCCATGATTACAGGTGATAACCGTCATACAGCTCAAGCGATTGCAAAAAAACTAGGTATTGATGAGGTTATTGCAGAAGTCTTACCAGAAGGTAAAATAGAGGCCGTTAAAAAATTAAAAAATCAATATGGTAAACTCGCATATGTTGGAGATGGCATTAATGATGCCCCTGCACTTGCAGAAGCAGATATTGGTTTAGCAATAGGTACAGGTACAGACGTAGCTATTGAAGCTGCTGATGTGGTTTTGATGTCTGGCAACCTGAAAGGAGTGCCAAATGCTATCGCTTTAAGCAAAGCGACTATAACCAATATTCGTGAAAATTTATTTTGGGCATTTGTTTACAATGCAGCTCTGATTCCTATTGCAGCAGGTGTACTTTATCCGCAATTTGGACTGCTACTTTCTCCTGTATTTGCTGCTGGTGCAATGGCTCTCTCGTCAATATTTGTACTAGGAAATGCTTTACGATTAAAACGTTTTAAAGCCCCCCTTGCAATTATTTAAGTTTAAATAAAAAAACCTGCAGATTCGATGCAGGTTTTTTTTAGAGATAATCAATCGCGTCTTATTTGGCTTTACGCTCTTTTTCAATCAGGTAATTCACCACCTGAATTACTTTGGCATCATTGCCCTGCACAATATATTTACCATTCACGGTCACCGCTGGTACACCGCTTAACTGATATTGAGCAGTCAAATTTTTTGCCTGAGCAATTTTTGACGAAATCGGGAATGATTTATAAGTCGTGTTAAATTTCTCTTCAGAAATACCATAACGGGTATAGAACTTGGCCAATTGTGCCTGTTCTAAAATTGGACGCTGCTTGTCATGAATATCATGGAATAACTGTAAATGTGCTTTTTGACGCACACCCAGGGCTTCTGAAACATAATAAGCACGTGCAGCCTGTTCCCAAAGCGGGTTCATTGCAGCAGGTGTACGTACAAAACGGATATCTTTGGGTAATTTTTTCAACCAGTCCTGCATATGCGGTTCCAACGTGAAACAGTGACCACAGCCATACCAGAAGAATTCACGTACCTCAATTTTGCCCGGTTTTTCGACTTTGACTGGTTTTGCGACCACCTGATAGTCCTGACCTGCCACAAAATTGGCCATAGCACTACCTGAAAAGGCCAAAACAGATGCGGCAACAGCTCCTAAAAGGAATTTTTTCATTGGGATTATCGTCCTCTAAATCATTATGCTTAGTGTATGGGTTCACTATAAATCAATTATGCCGGTTCCGTTTTCATGCTGCGAACTTTTGTGCTATCAGAACCGCTACATTAAAGTATGCGACTGATTTTAAGTCAGTTAATATGGCCATTCGACCGCTATGTGTTTTTAGATAATCACAAAAGTTAAACTTTGAGTAATAAAAACGGTTATAATTTCTACGATTAAAACGTAGTGGTCAAACCTACAGTAAATATTAACTTCTTACTATTCTCTTCAGTAACAGCCGCGTGGCTCTGAGAATGATCTTCTGACATACAATAGTTTCCTTATTCTATTTACGATTAGCTGAGAGACTTGAGTAAGCCTCAATATTTCTGCTAAAAATTGCTTACTATAATTGGTCAAGAAGCTTTCTTTTCATTTATCCACCGGGACAATATTGGTAATAAAACCAACATAAGAAGGGTTGATGAGATAATCCCTCCAATAACCACATTTACTAGTGGGCACTTTACTTTTTTCTCCAATTCCAATGCCTCCCTAACTAATTAGAGAGTTTTAAGCATTATTACATGAATCTTTCCAGTACTATTGTTGCAAATATACTAAGTTGCATATTTATTCCTGCCTATGTATAGGAGCATATGTAACCCTAAAGTTTAAAATAGTCTTTTCGGATTATTTAAAAATTTGAAAATGGTAAAGAATAAATTAAAAACAATAAATATATTTATCATTCGATTTAAAAAAATTAATTAATCTTAGTTACACCATACTAAAAATAACTAATTTTTAGTTTTCCTAGTTATATGTGCTTCATTATAATTTTGAATTAATTCTCTTCACACCCTTTGCTTTTTTCATTGTTAATTATTTCTAAATTTTTCTCTAAGAAACGAAGTCCCCCATCAGCAAAACTACTGGTTGAAAAAACTATAGTAAAAATAACTAAAACAATCTTCATATATATATTATTGAATCTAATCATATCTTGGACCAAAAAATAATTTCTTCATATACTAATTCCTAGATATATACACCTAAATGACAACCAAATTACAAATTTGTAATTTGGTTAAGGTTTGTCCTAAAAAAAATAAATTAATACTATTTTAACAAAGATAAGTCGTTGCTGAAAAATTTGAATTGTAAGGGATTTAATTATTGCTAAATCAAAAATTTATAGGCCGGAAACTTTGTGATTCTTTGCTTTCTGCACTTATTATTTAACCTGAGTTCGATGAAATCCACTTAACCTTTTAGCATATTTTGGAAAGTTGGCTTATTGGGGTTCAAACAATAAGCCACTACAGCAGCCATGATATTCACCATGAAGTTATTTACCGAACGATGACGTGAATGTTCAAGTTGATGTAAATTTTTTAATTGATCATTCACTGTTTCGATCAATCCTCTTCTGCAAAGTAATTGTTTTTCTTCTTCAGTTTGGATGGGTTTATTTT